>NZ_JBHLUU010000105.1:0-41625 GCF_042433785.1 Robertmurraya beringensis
CATATGGAGTCCTCCTTGGTTAACTAAGTTAGGGGTCATCTCGGCATACGATTTGACACCCCGTATCATACCAAGAGGGCTCTTTTTTGTTCAAGTCCCCGATAATCCTTCTAACAGGAATGCTCCTATCTTATATCGGTAAACTCCCTCATAGCTTAACTTCCATTTGTTACAAATAGGTGGCGATCATGTATCCATTTACCCTCCGAAGCATTCGAAATTGACCTTCGAAAACCGAGATAGGACTATTTAACCTCTCCGAAACATTCACAAACAACCTTCGAAACTAAGAATTTATCCTTGTGAATGATTCGGAAGTGACCTATGAATCAAAGTCTTTCGATGCGAACGATTCGAAAGCACCCTTCGAAACAAAGTTTATTACCCTCCGATTGTTTCGGAAACACCCTTCGAATGCCTATTGTAGTTGCCATTTAACCGATTACTTATATAGCTTTATGGAAAAATGAAAAATTTTAGTTTCTAATATTTTCATAATGTAATTGTTATCTTTTCCTTATTTTTGTATAATTGGAAGAAAATTAAAATGGGAGGAAAGATCTATGCTTTATAACCTAATGTTGTTTTTCCACATATTTGGGACCTTGTTGATGTTTATGGGGGTTGCCATTGCTCTAACGGCCCTGCTCTCCATCCTTTATGCAAAGGATACGCAGTCGATCAGAACATGGGCAAAGGTTGCGGTAAAATCAGATGGGCTCATTCCCATTAGTGTAATCTTTATATTATTTCCTGGTTTATATTTAGTGTTTTCGACTTGGGGCTGGGGAACGGGTTGGATTGATCTATGTTTAGCCACTCTTATCGCAATGACGATTATGGGACCCGTAATCAACTTGCCACGTTTAAAAGCTATTTTAGAAGCAGCGAACAATGAAACAAACAGCTCCCCTTCTACCGCACTTTTACAAACGATTCATAACCGAACTCTTTGGAACTCATTTATGATTATGACCATGCTTGGATTTGGCATTGTATTTTTAATGACAATGAAGCTCGCCATGGTAGGGTCTCTTGTTACCCTTTTGATATCGGTTGTTCTTGGATACGTATTAGCTACCATTATTTTAGGGAAAGCTTTTAACAGTAATAAAATAAATACAGGTTCCAATCATACATTAACGAAATAAAGTAAAACGTTCGGAGCTCCTCCATCAAGCGAATCGTTTTGAGTCGCATACAGTTAAAGACATAGAAAATGAGAGTATATATGAACTGGACTTGATAGAATATGCACTTGGTTGTCCGAATCCAGAGGGTATTCGGACTGCACTCAATTGAAATGACACTGGCATGTCCGAATCCAAAGGGTATTCGGACTGCACTCAATCGAAATGACACTGCCCTGTCTGAATCCAGAAGGTATTCAGACTGCATTCAATCGAAATGACACTGCCCTGTCTGAATCCAGAGGCTATTCGGACTGCACTCAATCTAAAAGGCACTGCCCTGTCTGAATCCTGAGGCTATTCAGACTGCACTTTATCGAAATGACGCTGGCCTGTCCGAATCCAGAGGCTATTCGGACTGCACTTTATCGAAATGACACTGGCCTGTCCGAATCCAGAGGCTATTCGGACTGCATTCAATCGAAATGACACTGCCCTGTCTGAATCCAGAGGCTATTCGGACTGCACTCAATCGAAATGATAATAGCCTGTCTGAATCCAGAGGCTATTCGGACTGCACTCAATCGAAATGACGCTGGCCTGTCCGAATCCAGTAAACCCTTTTTTACTTTCACCTCATTCAATTATTATATTCCTCCCTATTACCAATCAAATATTTATTTTTCCTTAGAAAAGTAATCAAATCATTTGACTAATAATTCACAATCTTTTATCATTAACACATACAAACAAATATCTCCTTAAAGGGGAGTAGCTTTTACAGCAAAGTCGTCACTACGGAGTCACTATTCTCCCGGCTTTGTTGGCAACCATTTGTCGTTGTTAGCAAGACCTTTACCTGTTTGTAAAGGTTTATTTACATTAAACCTTTACCATAGTGGTAGAGGTTTTTTATTGAATGATATTGTCAGAAAAATCAAATTTTAATTAACAGGAAGGAAGAACGAGATGAAACCTGGAAAACCAACTTTAGAAGAACTGATGAAACGAAACAAAGAGGAATTACTCAAGGATAAGTTATTAGTCGAGAGGATCGAAAGACGCGTAGAAGAAAAAATTATTAAGCAATAACGGCGTTTAGGCCCCCATCTGTACAGATGGGGCCCTTTGTTAATTTAAACCTTTCTCCACAACATAATCTTCATTTGAATTCTTTACAACCATATCGAAATGATGATGATATGGATGCATGAATAGTTCATATTGAATTCTGCGCTCTTTATGAGAATTTCTCAAATAATTGAGGTCGGTTCCCCTCTCAGTAACATCACGAATGCTCCTCCTCATAAGCTCCGTTTCTTCATCCGTATAGAAGTAAATTTTCAAATTGAATAAATCTGGATTAGTAAAAGCGACACTCATGCCTTCCACGATATTCACTTTTTTTGAAGGAATCAAGGAGCTACTTTTGCCAATCGGAAAAAAATTGAATCCCTCTTTTAACATATGAATATCTCTTTCTAATGCAGTTACATGATGAGCCAATGGATGACATGCGGTCATTTTATCATGATGAATTTGATTCTCATATTCATAATCGATTTGCGTGTACTTCCTTAGATTCGAGCCAATAATGTATGGATCCGTATTCATGTAATTCACCTCATTAGGATCCAATAATTTTAATAAACTGTTAGCAAATGTAGTCTTTCCAGAAGCTCCATGACCCGATATACCAATCATTATTTTTCTATCACTGCTATTTATCCAATTTGCAATCTCATGTAATAACTTTTCCATCTTATCCTCCATTTTTGAACAACACTGAAAACCCAACAACATCCTAAACCTATTTAAGGTTTCATCAACTACCTCCATGCGCTCAACCTAGCACAGATTAACTGATCGTTTTCCCCACCTGAGAAAGTGCATATTGAATTCCATGCTGCAGTGTTTGAAAAACTTCATAACGACTAAGCGTGACATGGGATTGAGCCATTTGTATGGCTAAGCTGACAGGAATACCCACCAATATGGATTTGGTCCCTATTAAGGAAGCTGCAGAGCCTATTTTTACAATAAGGTCGATGGTAAAATGATCCACTTCCGTATCAAGACCGGTTAAGTCAAGAATCAGATAATTAGCTTTATGCTTTGGTAAATTGCTCAAGGTGTTAATTAAAAGGTCTTCTGAACGGTCCTCCTCGTATTTCCCGATCAGGGGAACAACGACAATTCCATCAAAGATTGGTATAATCGGAGAAGAAAGTTTTTTTACCAGATTTCGAAGTTCACTTGTTTTCTGTTCCACCATTTCTTCTAAGCGTAAAATTTGTTCAGACTCTTTTTTTCGAGCTAACTGGTGGATATTTGAGGTTGCCGTAATATTGGAAGGAAAGTACTTAACGATGCTGTATTCAGACCCTTCGAGTTGGTCTTGTTCATATTCGTACCAAATGTTCACTCCAAAAAGGCTGCTGAATACCCCTGCGAAATGAGCGGCTAAAAAGGCGGTTCCCTTGTTCTTCCCTTGAGCCAAGTTGATTTTGTATTCCCAACTATCTCTGATATGAGCAACAAGCGTTTTCGTTTCGTAATCGAGGTGCTTTATTTCTGCTCTTCCCCAGCCGGCAGAAGCGTATGTATTGGCCATCATTTTTGCTACCGCTTTCACATCAAAGTCCTTGATTTTCCGGAAGTAGTCCCCTACTACAAGGCCTTGGCGATACCCGGTTGTCTCAAGAACCAAATTGGATGCCTCTTCGCCTGATATCTCTTCAATGGTGTCAAAGAAAGACTTCATAGCACTATTGATCCAAAAAAGGACAGCATCCTGATTTTCATATTGAAACTTTCCATTTTCAACATCCCAATTAAATCTCAGTCCTTCTATATTTACCTTTGAGTTTTTGCTCATACCGCACCCCTTGTCTTTGTATAGTCGTTCCAAAATGCTAGAAAGGAATGACAGATGCCGTTCCTCCACCTTCTCTAACATATGTAAACCATCAAACAGCATGTAATATAGTAAGAGTTTCGTATACATGCATAGAACCACCCACCGCCTTACTACTCTCCCTAATTTTACTATAAACATTAATTTTTTCCATTTATATGATAATAAAGATCATAATCTCCCTCTTCTATCTTTAAAATTTAATACAATCGTTATATTAGTTACATTTATCATCTAATTTAAACAAACCTGTAAATTTGTAATAGTGAATCCTATGATACATTAAATTTACAAGTAAGATTAAAGAGTTGATACTATGTTAAATGTAAAAGAAACTACGGAATTACTTCGGAGTGAAGGCATCGCGGATAGTGAAGAAACGGTCATTCGTTGGATTCTCGATGGGAAAATAAGGGCCAAAAGAACAAAAGATTTAAATATAAACTTTTCTATCGACCCTTTCGATTTAGCCACTTTTATTGTTGAAAAGAAAAATGAGAGATTGAGTCAACAATTCGGCGTCGATTATGAGCATTGGGAAAAAACATTTCAGGAAAATACCAGGTTAAAAGAAAAAATGGAAGAACTAGAAATAACTCTACGAATTGAACGAGCCAAGGTTCGCTCATTGAAAAAAATGGTCCGATCAGAAAATTCATTATTCACGCCTGCCCCTTATACCATCTACTCCCTATTAGGGGTTGAAGAGGATGCGAACAAGGACTTCATGAAGAAAGAGCTAAAAAAACTACTTAAGTTCCTTCATCCTGATCGTGGTGGGGATGAAAGACTATTTAAAGTGTTTTATGAACACTACGAAAAAATGAATTTTAAGTAATTTAATAAAAATAAAGAAAGGTGGTCATTTTATGGCAGACTTAAATTTACAACAACTTGTAGAGGCGATACCTAAATCTGTTTTAAATGCATCTGATCGAGATTTGGAAGGATTCCAGAAAATCCTTCAAGAAACCATTAAATTAAGAGAAGGACATCTTAATTTACAAAAAATGATTAAAAGTTACTCGTTATCAAGTCCCACTCATACGAATCAACGATAAGTACTCGGAGGACATTCTTATTGAAGATGTCCTCCTTTTTCTATTTGAGAGTGATGTGTTTGACCAGGTTATACCAACGTACTCCTCCATGTTGTGATTGTGATATTCCGTGGTTAACAAAGCCTAATTTTTCATAAAAAGTCACTAAATCTTCTTTACATGTTAAGGTGATACCTTCTCTCTCGTTTTCTAGTACAAGCTCTTCTATTTTATTCATTAAGATTCTTGCAATCCCTAGATTTCTTGCCTGTATGGACACGGCTAATCCTAAAATGCTCTGATATCCTCCTCTTGTCGGGTTCTCTTTGATTTTCTCAAAAAGATCATCGGTTATGTAAGGCTGATTAATAATAGGGCCATTAATATACCCAAGGATTTCCCCTTCTTTTTCTGCCACAATAAACGTGTCAGGAATTAACTCAATCCTCTCTACAAATGCTTCTTTCGTGGCAGATTCTTCTTTAGAAAATCCTTCATTCTCTATCAATAAAAGATGTTCTAGATCTGTAGATTGAACATTTCTTAAAGTAATCATCATGGTTTATTACCTCTTTCTTCTTTCACTATGTACATTAACATAATTTTCCTCACGGTTAATAACTTCAATTCAATTATTGATAACTCCTTTCCCAACAACGGTTTCTCCATCAAAGTCAACAAACACCACAAGCTTACCAGAAGTTTTGGACTCCGTGTTATTAAAGATCACCCTGTAAACTTCATCTTTTTCATATTCCTCATCCATCATGGATACGACTTCTTGACTAACAGCCACCTTCTCAACACTTGAGTCTTTCGGGCTAACTGGAATCAAATCCTTTTCCTCATCAGTAAGACTGTTGTACGCAACCATTTCCATAGATACCCCACTTTTCGATTCCATTACCCTACAACCAGTAAGTGATATAAATAGGAATATTATTATTGAAGTACATAACAGCTTTTTCAAACTACTGCCCTCCTACTTTGCCAAAGGCGTTCAACTTAGTGCCATAACGAACATATATTCCTATTGTATCATGAAAAAGATATGTTCTATCTATTCCATCTGTAAAATTTGTTAAATTTGGAAAAAGAATGTCCAAAATAAAAAAAGCATCCCTAAAAAAGGAATGCTACTGACTATGATGTCTTATTTTTCTTTAATCTGTTCACGAATTTTTTGAAGCTCCTCAAAAGAAAGTTCACTTAGAGAATTTTTTATTTCTTCCTCAATTTTTTTCCTATTGTTTTCTTGATATTGCTCCCACCACTTTCTGAGACCTTCTGTATGATCCAATATGTATTCGAAATCTATTTCTTCTACTTCTTCATCTGATATATACTCCAATACAGCTGCTAGCATATGTGAAAGGCCCTTGATTTCTTCTTTGTTCGGTTGATTACTTGTCAAATGGACTATTTTTTCATTTTCTGACTCTTCTTCCGATTGTGCAGGCTTTCTTGGCATAGTACCTCTCCTTTGTCATTTGTATTTAAGGTTAGTATGACCTTACTTAAGACTTAGAATATGGATGGATTGAAAATATTGTTTACACAGTATTAAAAAGTTAAATATTGTTCCATGATTGTGTAAATAAATGGTAACTTGGACATTCTCTCGCATTTTCTGATGTATGATAGGTTTGTAAGTTACCTAGACGCTTTTGAGGAGGCAATGAAAATGGAAAAATTAAAGAAACTACAAAAAGGGTTATTTGCTTTGTTAGCAACTTTTATGGTAATTGGATTTGCCACAGGCTGCGCCGAAGACACAACTGAAGAAACAGAAACAGAGGAAAACCAAACGGAAGAAGGCACTGAAGAAAGCACGGAAGAGTCTGATAGCGAATAAAAGAGCTAACCCCCTGTCATATTCATTGACAGGGGGTTAAACCTGAAACCATTAATATACCTGAAGGAATAAATCTTTATCTGATTCCCACTCCGCATATGCCACTTCTTTCACTGAAGATATATTTCTTTCATTGAGGCGTTTGATTAATCCTTTATAGTCCATACCAGACTCCTGTAAATGTTCCATAATGACTTCCCCATCACTGATTATCGTCAAAGGAACCATTCGTTTGTTTATTTTCAAGTTAAAATCTTTATATGTAGGTTTATCTGCCTCTTGTTTTTTTAAGATACTTATCGATCCATTTGGTTCTAAAATGGCATATTCCACGTCTCGTAAGGAAAAAACATCCTTAGATCGAAGCAATTGTTGAAGTTGATTAATATCAAGGTGATTCTTTTTCAATTCTTTCCAATCTAATTTTCCTTCATGTATGATAAAGGATGGTTTTCCCTCTAAAAATAGTCGCAGTCTTAGGGATTTCTGCGTCATAAGTTC
Organism: Robertmurraya beringensis; assembly: GCF_042433785.1. Taxonomy (NCBI): domain Bacteria; kingdom Bacillati; phylum Bacillota; class Bacilli; order Caryophanales; family Bacillaceae; genus Robertmurraya; species Robertmurraya beringensis. The sequence continues at coordinate 7,444 of NZ_JBHLUU010000105.1, forward strand.
CGTTACATAGATCAGGAGACCCCACACCGTTATACCAAAAAGGATCTTTAAAAGATTTATTTTCGGATCAAAAACTGCACTTCCTACAAACTCACCTAACACGAGTGCGGATATAAAATCAAAGGGAGTGATTTGACTAATTTGGGTTTTTCCAAGAACTTTCACGATAATGAATAGAAATACATACCCACCAACAAACTCAACTAGCATTTGTACATAACCCAACTCTATCACCTTTCTACTACCTTACATGTTATTAAAGCCATTCTCCAAAGCCTAATGTCCCCTGCTATCCCCCATCAGAAAAAGGATTTAAATACCTCCGACTCTTCTTCACACTGTGTACAACGATAAGTAATTTCCATCGCATCTTCATAGGTTTTGTGAAGTGTTTCCTCTTTGCAGTTCTCACAATACTGAATCTGTTCCGCTTCAACGCCCAAAATGATTCCTCCACCTTTTTGATCATGAATACTGTTAGAATCTCCAAGAGGGAAAGGAATTATTAAGCATGTTGGTCATTCTCTTTCTCGAAGCTTGATACAAAAAAACCGCAAAGCATGTATCGCTTTGCGGTTTCTCTTTAATGTCCTACGACTTTCTCTAGGCCACCTGGTTTGTTATGAACGGCTAATTTATTGATTAATTTATTGCTTTCATTATTCAGTCCTACTAAATTGACTTTAACTCCGTTTTGATGGTATTTAATGACGATTTTGTCAATCGCACCAACTGCGGAATCATCCCATAAATGAGCTTCCGTTAAGTCAATATTCACTTCTTTCACCTTGTCATTGAAATTAAAGTGCTCAACAAAATCTGTGACAGATGCAAAGAAAAGCTGACCAGAAACTCGGTAGAATTTCTTATTAGAATGATCTGAGGCAAGAGTTGTAACTTTTACCTTAGAAATTTTTGACGCGAAGAAAATCGCACTTAAAATAATACCTACCAAAACTCCTTTTGATAAGTCATGTGTCATTAATACCGTAATAACGGTTGCGATCATTACAATCGTATCAGTAATCGGAGTTTTGTGAAGAGATTTCACTGAACCCCAGTCAAATGTCCCAATAGACACCATGATCATCACGCCCACTAGCGCTGCCATCGGAATTTGAACAAGGAAGTCATTTAACACTAGGATCAAAATCATTAAGAACACGCCTGCCACAAAAGCAGAGAGTCGGCCACGTCCACCCGATTTGACATTAATCACCGATTGACCAATCATCGCACATCCAGCCATTCCACCGAAAAGGCCTGATACGATATTGGCAATCCCTTGACCACGTGCCTCTTTGTTTTTATCACTTTTCGTATCCGTCATATCATCAACGATCGTTGCTGTTAGCAAGGATTCCACTAAACCAACAATGGCAATGGAAAGTGAATATGGGAAAATAATCTGCAACGTCTCAAACGTTAATGGAATATCAGGTAGTAAAAACATAGGTAAAGCTTGTGTTAATTCACCCATATCTCCAATCGTACGAACACCACTACCTGTAAAGATAGCAATGGCAGAAATGACAACGATCGCCACTAATGGAGATGGAACAGCCTTTGTAAATCGTGGGAGAATATAAATAATCGCTAATGCCCCTGCTACCATTGCATACATCGCCCAAGATTCTCCAACAAAGTGTGTTAATTGGCTTGTAAAGATGAGAATGGCTAACGCATTAACAAAACCTACCATTACGGATCGAGGAACAAATTTCATCAGTTTCCCTAATTTTAGTACACCCATGGCAATTTGAATAATCCCAGTCAAAATCGTCGCAGCTAACAGGTATTGCAGCCCATGTTCAGCTACTAATGTGGTCATCAGTAAGGCAGTGGCACCAGTCGCTGCAGAAATCATCCCTGGTCTTCCCCCAACAAACGCAATCACAACGGCAATACAGAAGGACGCATACAATCCAATCATTGGATCTACTCCTGCAATAATCGAGAAGGCAATCGCCTCTGGAACCAAAGCCATAGCTACGACCAGCCCTGCCAACACATCTCCTTTGATGTTCCCAAACCACTCATATTTAATTGTGTTTAAATTCATGATGCACCTCTTCTTTTTTTGTAGTGACTTTCAACTCTCATGAAAGTCGGGGCCGTTTTTAACAGAAACTAGTATATAAGAATGTGAATGAATTGTGAAATTGAATGAAAACGCAATCATCTATTAATTGCTCGTAAAATCTCTATATTATTTGAATAAACACAACAAACCTATAATTTTTATAAAAAAGACCCTGATTGGTGTATGAACCAATCAGGGCTACCTACATTCCTATGTACATTACCGACTTTTTTCAACTTTAAAACCTAATTGCTTTAACGCATTCTCCAGTGATGATTGTGTAGTAACCTCATTAAAATCTAAACCAATATTGACAATCGTTTGCGCCAATTCTGGTCGAATACCTGTGATTAAAGGCTCAATACCACTTAGTTTTAAAGCAGTTATGATCTTATAAAGCTGATCAGCTACCATTGTATCAATAATGGGAACACCGGAGACATCCAAAATCAGTGAATCCAGCTGCAGACGTGTTCCTTCATGGAGCGCAGTTTCCATGATTAATTGCGCTCGGTTTGTATCTATCGTCCCGATCAGGGGAATGACCGCAATCCCTTTGGTGACGGCTACAACAGGAACGGATAATTCCTCTACGGCGGAATAAGCAATTTTCATTAATTCTGTGTTTCTCTTTTCATACACTTCACTCATCACTTGCAGTACTTTATCTATTAAAGGGTCAATAATTTTAGACACATCAAGCATCGTAATAGCTGCAAATTGTTTTTCTGCTAACTCGTCGGTAAATACATCCCATAAAATCGTTCGGTAAAAGCTGACAGCGCGTAAGGCATTACTTAATGACACCTGATATTTTAACGCAAATCTAGCGGCCTTTTTCCCCCAACGGATCACATGCTCTTGAATGATCTCTTTGTCCTCGTATAATGCCTGACCAAAGTATCTGACCAGTTCCCCTCTATATGCATGTAGCTCATGATCTGGTGCTCCAGCTTTACTTAAGCTAGAAGAATAAACCGAATCGATTAACTCCGATATTTTGGTAGCTAATATATGCTCATTTTTTACAATCTTTTCTCCAATATAACGTAATTCCTTTTTCACATTCGTAGTCTCCTTGTCTGTATGCCACTATAAATAATTCAACATCCATCAGATAGAATCCTTCTTTAAGAATGGGGTGATATAAAAAAGAGCCAACCGACAAAATAAACGGTTGGTCTCTTATCACTATTTTCAATCAAACGAACCCATGGTTTGAAGCATGTCACTCGATTCCTGTGACACATAAATCGTTCTACTAGGGAACGCCACTTCAACTCCCTCTTCTTCTAAAATCGCCATAATCGCAATGTTGATTTCATGTTTTATTTTCACATGTTCTCCCCAAACGATTGTGTTCGTGAAAAAGTATAAAAGGATATCTAGGCTACTATCATTATATTGATCGAATGCCACCATAATCGTATCTGGATGAACATCTTCATGATTTCGCAGCAGATGTTCCACCCGATGAACGACTCTTTGAATTTGATCTTTGGTGGATTTATAATTTAATCCTAAGTGGAATGTAATTCGTCTTTTCCCCATCCGACTCCAGTTGGTAATTGGTTCGTTTGCCAGAGTTGAATTCGGAACGGTCACTAAAGCCTGACTAAAGGTCCTTACCTTCGTGCTTCTAAAATTGATATCTTCTACCGTCCCCTCAACGCTAGGAGTTAAAATCCAATCTCCAATCGAAAAAGGTTTTTCAGTTACAATGACGATTCCACCAATCAGGTTGCCTACCGCTTCTTTAGCAGCTAATGCAAAAGCTAGTCCACCTAGTCCTAGTCCTGCCACCAAGCCATTTACGTCGTAATCAAACTCCTGACCAATAATACTGATACTGATAGCAACAAGGATAACACGAATTGTTCTTGAGATAAAAGGAATCAATATCAAATCTATCTTATTATTAATCTTTTGATTCACACTCATAATAATTCCTGTGGTTGGTGAAGAAAGATTAAATAATCCCCACGTAATGGTCACAATCACCATTGATCGTAAAAATTTTAAAAATAACGCATTGTGCTGCTCGATAAATGGGAAGTAATCCATGGCGATATACAACCCGATAATGATAAATAACAAGCCGATCGGACGTTCAAAGCTTAAGCATATTTGCGTAAAGAAATCTGTAGGTGTTTTTCTAGACAATTTTAAAATCAATTGAAATACATACTTCGTGAATAGGTTTCTAAATAGGATAAATAAAAGCAAAACTCCTATAGAAATCCCTAAATCTTTCAACATATCATAGTCGAGTTGGACCGACAAAAAATCCATCTTACTTACCTTCTCTCTTTGTAATTCACCACATACATCCTCATATATTACTCTCATCACCAAGAGATTTGAATACAACAAAAGTCTCGTTTATAAAAAAGGATAAAAGAAGGTAGACGAACGAACATCGACAAGCAATCGTTGAAATTTGTAGTATATTGACTGAAAATGTTGGTAATAAATGGTTTAATTTACAGACTGATGTTGTTAAAATAGTTTTTGTGTTGAAAAATAATACGTGGAAAGGTGTGTGGAAATTGATTTATGAAATAGTCCTTTATAAAGGTCTAAAGTGTCATGTAGTATTTGATTATGGAAATGGAAATCTCGAAATCTTATGCTTGGATGAAGTTCTCCTCGTACACGAGGGTCAAATAGATCGGTTACACTAAAAAAGAAGCAAACATACGTCTACTTCTCTCTCCACCAAGGAGTTCTCGGACATTCATCCTTACCTATGCAAACGGTTTCCCCAATTTTCGGAGTCGCAATGCTCACCTGATGCTGAGATGCCGCTTTCGTAACCCGTTCAACCGGATCAATCCAGGAATGGAAAGCTAGGGTAAAAGCTCCCCAATGAACAGGAATTAACAAATGACCACGAACATCAAGATGCGCTTGTACCGTTTCTTCCGGTAGCATATGTATATGGGACCAACGCTCATCATATTGACCGCATTCCATTAAAGTTACGTCAAAAGGTCCATAGGTTTCACCGATTTCCTTGAAGTGTGGACCATAACCGCTGTCGCCACTGCAGTATACCTTTGTATCACGACCTGCTATCACCCATGAACATCACAAAGTAGAATTTCGATTAAATAAACCTCTTCCGGAAAAATGTCTTGCAGGCATACAAGCTAGGGTGAGATTCTCAAGCTGAACTTCATCGCCCCACGCATGCTCAGTAATTTTTTCTGAAGGAACACCCCAATTCATTAAACATCGTCGTACCCCTAACGGTACAATAAATCTTTGTGTCTTATCTTTTAATCTACGAATAGATGAATAATCCAGATGATCATAGTGGTCATGTGAAATTACAATCGCATCGATACTGGGGAACGCTTCAGGTTCAATAAGCAAGTTTGTGCGGAACCGTTTCGTACCAGCCCATGAAACTGGTGACGGAGGTCCAAAAGTTATGAATCTATTTGCCAAGAACAGACTAGCGACTACTATCAAAAAGATGACCACTGTTTTTACATACTTCAATAAAAATCTCCTCCCTAAAAATATTCATTTCTACTACTGACGTAAAAGGTGGCTGAAGGGTTACTTTTCTTGCTTCATGGTCCTACATCATTTAAAGTGGAATTAATTAATTCAGTTGGAGGATATGTTTTGAAACTCAGTGTTCTTGATCAATCAGTTATCAGTAAAGGAGCAACGGCCCCAACTGCACTACGAAATACCTTGAAACTCGCGCAATTAACCGAGGAATTAGGGTATACTCGGTTTTGGGTTGCCGAACATCATAATTCAAACGGAATCGCAGGCTCTTCTCCGGAAGTGCTCATTTCTCATATTGCCTCGTGCACAAAACAAATAATTGTCGGGTCTGGCGGTGTTTTGCTCCCACAATACAGCCCATATAAAATTGCCGAAAACTTTAAAGTATTAGAAGCCTTATTTCCCAACCGGATCGACCTAGGAATCGGCCGGTCTCCAGGAGGTTCGGCAACCACACGAATCGCATTAACAGATGGACTACGGAAAAGTTTGAATGAATTCCCACGTCAACTCAGGGATTTGCAAGCCTTTCTTCTTAATGACGTACCTGCCGACCATCCTTATGAGTCTGTAAATGCCTACCCCGTTTCTTCAAGAGTACCTGACATTTGGATGCTCGGAATTACACACCGAGGTGCAAGGTTGGCTGCAGAATATGGGACAGCCTTTACGTATGGACATTTCATTACTCCGGTTAACGGACAATCGGCGTTAAACTTTTATTATGAAAACTTCCAGCCCTCCCCTCTGCTCGAAAAACCAAAAGCAAATGTATGCGTATTCGTGGTTTGTGCATCCACTCAGGAAAAAGCAGAAGAATTGGCTTTAAGCCAGGACATGTGGCTTTTAGCTATCGAAAAAGGACTGGATACTCAGATTATGTCTATTGAGGAGGCAAAACGAATTCCTCTAACAAGTGCAGACATAGTTAAAATCCAAGAAAATCGCAAACGCATGATCATTGGTACACCCCAGAAAGTGAAAGAGGACATACTTAGGTTAAGCGAACGGTATCGTACAGATGAATTTATGATTATTAATAATGTTTATATCTTTCAGGATAAAATGGAGACGTATACGTTGTTAGCGGAGGCTTTCCTTTGATTGTAGTTTGGATTCGTGGGACTAGGCTGATGTTTAGCTCCCTCATTCCACTAATTCCTGGAAACCACGGGCACTAAATCCAAACTTGGTTCCCCCATTCCACTAATTCCTGGAAATCTCAGGTCTTAAACGCCAACTTAGTCCCCTCAACCCACGAAACCCCGGGTAATAACAATACCCATTTTACTCCAACCATAATTTCCCTACATTTTTTTTGCTTTTTTATGTCTACATTTCTTCAATAACGGGTAATGATATATGTCGCGCATGAATAATCAACCCCTGCGGATTTTGTCGAAAAATATCTTTTTGTGTATGCAGTTACCTTTGGACTAATGAACTTATCCTATATATACTAATTTAGTAGAATGTTAGAAAGGATTTCCGTATGAATTCGCTACAAAGACTAGATGATGAACAATTATCAACGATTATAATTCGAGCCATTAAGTTTAACTTAGAAAAAGAGTTTATCCAATTTTTAAAAAATGAGGCGATAAGAAGGTTGATGTATTCACAGCATGATCTTATATCAAAGCAAAGTCTTCAAGATGCTCTTGATGTGATTTATTTCAAAAAAGAATTAGAGCTTTTACATGATGACCATTCGAAATGTACAGATCAAGCGATAAGAGAGCAAATATGGATCGACATTGAACTTTTACAGTCTGTCATTGATTTAGCAACCGAACAGATCAAATAACCCCCATCCTGCAAAGGCAAACCTTATGAAAATAAGAGACGCAAAGCCACGGGCCTAACGCAATCGCTATGGTAGCCGAGCCGCCAGGAAACTTCCTCTTTTTTGATTACCACTATACTTACTATACCCACTACCAAGCATTGGACAGGTTTTTTTCATATTACAAAATGCACATACTCCCATTTTTTAATAAACAAAAAATCCCTAACAAGTAGTATAGTTCCTACTATGAAAGGGATTTGGTATCAATTGGTTTGAGGTTGATAGGTATGTAAAAACTTCTGAATTCTCGTTGCGGCTTCTGCTAATCTTTCAGAAGGCTGTACTAATGCGATTCGCACGTATCCTTCTCCCCCTGCTCCAAAAGCATCTCCTGGTACAACCGCCACACCCGCGTGTTCAAGTAATTCAAAAGCAAACTGGCGAGAGGTCCAACCTTGGGGAATTTTCGTCCATATGAACATCGTTGCCGGAGTAGTTTTCACTTCCCATCCGCCCTGGTTCAGTCCATGAATTAAAGTATTTCTTCGGTCTTCATATATGTATTTTTGTTCAGCAAGCATTGCAAAGTCAGAAGTTAATACGGCTACAGCTGCTTTTTGGATTGGTAAAAACACTCCATAATCCATATGTGATTTTAGTGAGGCTAGAATTTGTAATGCCTGAGCATTTCCGACCACATATCCAATTCGGCAGCCAGCCATATTAAAGGTCTTCGATAAAGAATTGAATTCAATGCCCACTTCTTTCGCCCCTTCAATAGACATAAAGCTCAATTGAGGATGATCATCAAAAATAAGTTCCGAATAAGCGAAATCGTGTACCACCAGAATGTCATACTTCTTCGCAAAAGCTACTAACTTTTCAAAAAAGCTCCTGTCCGCAATGGCAGTCACTGGATTTCCTGGGTAGCTCAAGATCAACATTTTTGTTTGTGCTAACACCTCTTCCGGTATGTCCTCTAAAATAGGAAGAAAATCATTTTCTTCTAATAAGGGCATTGGATACACGGCTCCGCCCGCAATCGTGACACTCGCCTCGTAAATGGGATAACCTGGATCAGGTACAAGCACATATTCACCCGGATTCACCATCGCCGTTGCCAAGTGTGAAAGTCCATCCTGTGAACCCATGAGCTGAAGAACTTCATCCCTCGAGTTAAGCTCCACTCCATAACGATTTTTATAAAAATAACTAACCGCTTCACTAAACTCAGCCGTTCCTTTTAGCGTATATCCATAATTTGCTGGATCTTTACTATATGTAGCAATTGTATCCATCACCAAAGACGATGGAGGTAAATCAGGACTACCAACACTTAAATCGATCACATCTTTCCCACTATTCAATAGTTCATGTTTTCGATTGGCTAAGTCTATAAAAATGGAGGTTGTTAGTTTGTCGATCTTAGCTGATGCCTTTAATTTCATTTGGGTTGTCTCCTTATTGTTCAAAACTATACGACCATTTTAAAATGGTTTGTTTTTTAGTATAGCAAAAAAAGAAAACCTAATCATGTAGGTTTTCAATTTTTCCCCTGTATTTGATTGAAAAAATGCTCCGAGTCAATTCTCCACCGATCCATCACACTATTTTTTATTAAAATCATACTTATATTCTTTGTTACTTTTCCACTTTTATCTGTGTGATATTTTACTTCTACCGGAACTTCTAGCACCAGCTGCCCTTCCAGATCTTCCACTGGTAAAAAGGACATAGAAGTAATCCGGAAATAAGTAAATGATTTGGCCATTTTCTTTAATTTTGTAGAAGTTTTATTTTCCGCAATCGTTACTTTTAGTAAATGTGGGTCTTGATATTTTAAGCCTGTAACAAAAAACTCGATCATTTCATACGGATCAACAGTATGTAGGTACTCTTCTTCTTTTCCGCCCGCTTTTAAGATCATTAGATGATGGAGTTTATCCATCTTTCCTGAGCGATGAGTGGTGCTTCCATAAAAGTGAATGCAAAAATGTCCAGGAAATCCGTTTTGGAGTGCTCCTCCTCCGTGAGGCATTCCATGCATAGAAGCAGCAATAAATTGATCTCCTACCTTCACGATAATCGCTCTTCTTTTCCAACTCCACTTTCCATCATATACTTCCTTCATGATCTTTGTATCTTTAGTGGTAAGAGGCTGAACATCTGCATGTCTGCTCCCCGATCGTCTTTGAACCTGATACTGTTTCCCCGTCTCGACATCAATTACGATAAATTTCTTATATTTTGGCAAGATGTCTTTGGCGACCTCCCAAGGAAGAATCTCAATTTCAAAGCTAATCGGAAGATCATCATCGTCATACTTTTGTTCATTTGCTTTAGAATCTACCGGAAAAATGCAAAGACAGATAAGAATTCCTATTATCACAAATAATGAAAAGTTTCTCATATCACACCTCACTTTTCATATTCTTTTCCATCCAAAGATTAAATATTTAGGAAACGTAAAATTACCTAAAGATTCATAAGTACCAGTCCTAATTCCTATTTATTAAGGAAATTGTTAGTCCTACTATTGTTATAGCTACGCATGAATTAATAAAACTTTCTAATTCGAGCACAGTAAATCCTGCTAAAACAATTAATCCATCAATAAAAATAATTACAAGCGCTATATTAAAGGAAAAAGTTTCTGAAATGATTTTTGCTAATAAATCCGTTCCACCAGTACTTGTTTTATATCTGAGCATTAAACCAACACCCACTCCAATGATTACTCCTCCAATTAATGCACTTAGAAAGTGTGGAACTAAAAATTGATAACGAAGGGGAGCGAGCAAATCAATGAATAAAGAAGAGACCAACATCCCTTGTAAATTATTAAAAAAATAATTCCTGTCATTCAATGATGAAAAAACACATATTGGAAGACTTAATGCCACCATTGTAATTCCTGTCTGAAAATCAAAAAAGTAATGTATAATTAAGGCAATTCCAAGTATTCCACCATCAATTAAATGGTTAGGAACAAAGAATCCATTTACTCCAATTCCTAATAACAAGCTTCCGATAATAGTAGCTAGAAATCTCTCGAAAATAATAATCACCTTTTCCTGTCATTTTAATCTATAATTATGACAGGATTTATCGTTTAAGAATGTTAAACAAATGTAGACTAGGCAAGAATTTAATACTGATAAGTGTATCCTACGATAAAATCCCCATTGACAATGTCATGGGGATTTAAAAAACTTCAATATTTTATCATTCTGTCGATTGTGCTTGTGAAGTATTTTGTACCTGAGCTACCGCACTTAGAGCAGACGAAATTTCGTTTGATGCCTGCTTAATAGCTTCTTGAGCGAGTGTAGGATCAGAATTTGCTTTTTCAATTGCTTTTGTTAATAATTCTTGCGTGAGAGCTACATTTGCTTTTGCTTGGTTTAGCTGATTTACATCAATTTGAGGCATGACTATCACTCCTTTTGTATTTGCTACTGTAATATAATTACCTTCCATAACATTTTTATTATAGGAAATAACTACATCCTCTACTAAAGCATATTCAGGTATTTATTGTTTTTCTCTAGTACAACATAACAAGTGGTGAAATAGTAAAAGCGATGCTTAAATAAGCATCGCTCGTTTTGTTCCTGTATATGTTTCTTATTTAGTTGCTTGCTCAAACTTGCTTGAAACAGCATCCCAGTTAATGATGTTGAAGAAGCTTTCAATATAATCTGGTCTTCTGTTTTGATAATTTAAGTAATACGCATGCTCCCACACATCTAGGCCAAGGATCGCCACTTTGCCTTCCATGATTGGGTTGTCTTGATTTGGTGTACTAGTTACTTCAAGAGCGCCTTGTTCGTTTACCACAAGCCAAGCCCAACCAGATCCAAAACGAGTAAGTGCCGCTTTTGTAAATTCTGCTTTGAAGCTGTCGAAGCTACCAAATGCTTTTTCAATCGCTGCTGCTAAGTCACTGCTTGGTACAGCATTCCCTGCTGGCGCAATCACTTCCCAGAACAATGTGTGGTTTAAATGTCCACCACCGTTATTTCTAACCGCTCCTCGAATCGCTTCAGGCACGTCGTTTAGGTTTTTCAATAAGCTTTCTAAATCTTTTTCTTGAAGGTCAGCTTTTCCTTCAAGAGCTGCATTTAAGTTATTTACATATGTTTGGTGATGCTTTCCGTAATGAATTTCCATTGTTTGCTGGTCAATATGAGGCTCTAATGCATTAAAATCGTAAGCTAATGTTGGTAATGTGTAAGTTGTCATCATAACAATCCCCTTTAATTGTTCTTTTTATACTTTATGGTTTAAAAAGTATATTTTTAATTTACCTCAATCTTTCAAATTTTTCAATGTATTTGCATCATCTTTTTTCTAAAATTTTCTTATTTATTTCAAAATAGGAGCGTTTCTTTTCATTATTTATACTATATAGTATAATAAGTCTTATATTGCGATAGAATTGAGGTGTTACAGTCGTGAGTAAAAACACCAGAGAACATATATTGGATTTATTGAAGAAGGAAGTGTCACTGGCTGTTAATGAGCTGACCGAACGGTTACACATTACCCACATGGCTGTCAGAAAGCACTTAACTATTCTTGAGAAAGATCATCTCATCCAATCGATAGAAGTTAAGCAGCCCCTGGGCCGTCCCCTTCAAATGTACTCTTTAACCGAAAAAGGAGAACAGCTTTTTCCAAAAAATTATGAAAGCATAAGTGTCGAGTTTCTACGAGATATCCAAGAACTCCATGGAGAAGAAACGATTCAGCTTTTATTTGATAAAAGAGAAAAACGAATTACGGATGAATATAAATTAAAGGTTCAAGAGAAAAAGAATTTGTCTGAAAAAATAAAAGAGCTCGCCACACTACAAAATGACAAAGGCTATATGACCGAAGTGAATCAAGTGGACGAACACTCCTATGAAATGATTGAGTATAACTGTCCAATCTATGCGGTAGCCAAAGAATTTATGATCGCTTGCCGATGTGAAACAGACATGTTCAAAAACGTGGTAGGTACCAAACAAGTAGATCGGATTTGCTGCAAAACAGATGGAGATGACCACTGTCGATTTGTGTTTCGTGAATAAAAAAGGGACCTTACCAGCAGCTTGGTAAGTCCCTTTTGCGTTTAAGAATATCGATTCTATTGTTTTATGACGCGGCCATATCTTTTTTAAAGATCTCGCGTCATAAACTCTTTCTTATGACGCATTTCCTTCTGTTTTTTCACCTCTCACGTCATAACCCCATTCTTATGACGCATTCACTTCTGTTTTTTTACCCCTCACGTCATAAACCTTTCTTTTGCTTTTAATTAATTTCCCTCTTAAATTTACTGAAATTTCTGTGCAAATGTATTATAATACGTTTTATAACGTTTCTTTAGAATAGAGCATAGGGAGGATTACTTAAATGAAAGTCATTGGTTTTGGAGATAATGTCGTAGATAAGTATGTTGATATACAAACGATGTATCCTGGTGGCAACACATTAAATTTTACGGTTTATGCCAAACAGCTTGGAAGCGATTCTTCTTTTATGGGCATTTTCGGAACAGATTTGGCAGCCGCGCATAATCAAGACACGTTAAAAAAACTCGGCGTAGACATTTCTCATTGCAAAGTAATGGAAGGTGAAAATGGCTATGCCATGGTTGACCTAGTGGATGGAGATCGCGTGTTCCTTCGCAGCAATAAGGGTGGCATCAGCAATACAAGCAATTATCCTTTATCAGCTGAGGACCTAGAATATATTAAAAGTTTTCAGCTCCTTCACTCCAGTAAATATAGCTACATAGAACGTGAGCTCCCAAAAATTAAATCAACTGGCGTTCCAATCTCTTTTGATTTTTCTGATGATTTTACAGAAGAATACATCGAGCAAGTTGCCCCTTTTGTGACCTATAGCTTTCTATCTTGCAGCCATCTCGACGAAATCAAAGTGAAGGAACTGCTTAAAAAAGTTCACTCCCTTGGTAGTCAAATCGTCGTTGGAACTCTTGGATCAAAAGGAGCAATTTTATATAACGGGACAAGCTTTTACACTCAAGCTCCCAAGCTTGTTGAAGCAGTTGACACATTGGGTGCGGGAGATTCGTTTATTACAGCGTTTTTGTTAAACTATGTTGGTCATTCGGCGAGTACAGAAGAAGATGAATTAATCCAAGAAGCCCTAAGTAAAGCAGCCGAGTTTGCTGCAACCACCTGCATGGTGGAAGGCGCGTTTGGATACGGATTAAAATATGAAGAATAGGAACACAAAAAACTCGCTCATATTCAGGGCGAGTTTTCTTCATTCTATTATCCTTTTAAATAAAGTAATATGATAAGAACAATGATTAGCCCGATCATGAAAATCGAACCAATACTAGCACTGTATACTATATAAACTTTAACATGAAGAATCACATGCACCAAAAGAACGATAAACAAGATAAACAGCAAAATAATAAATAAATTAACATTTTTATTTCTATACAAAGAATCAGCACCTTAAGGATACATTTTTCTATTACTTCTTATATATTTTGCTTTTCCAAAGAATATTCTTTTTCCATCTCTTAAAACAGAAAAAGGCCACTTAATAGTGACCTTTTGTCTGTAATAATTAGATAACTCCCTGTGCGATCATCGCGTCCGCTACTTTTACAAACCCAGCGATATTCGCTCCGACTACCAGATTACCTGGTGCATCATATTCTTCGGCTGCCTTCTGACTCTTTGTATAGATATCCTTCATGATCTGTTGTAATTTAAGATCCACTTCTTCTTGTGTCCAAGCTAATCTTGCACTATTTTGCGCCATTTCTAATGCAGATACAGCCACTCCACCAGCATTGGCTGCTTTAGCAGGAGCAAATAATACCTGATTCTCGATAAAAATTTCAACGGCTTCTAATGTGGAAGGCATGTTTGCTCCCTCACCTACAGCTTTTACTCCATTCGAAACTAGCAATTCTGCTGCTTCTTTATTTAATTCATTTTGCGTCGCACATGGTAATGCAATATCGCAAGGAATGGTCCAAATCCCTGAACAACCTTCTTGATAGATAGCACCAGCATGTTCCTTTACATATTCAGAAATTCTTTTATTTTCTACTTCTTTTAAGCGTTTAACGGTATCTAACTGAATTCCATTCGGATCGTAAACATAGCCTGATGAATCGCTACATGCGACCACTTTTGCACCGAATTGGATCGCTTTTTCCATCGCATAAATGGAAACATTTCCTGATCCAGATACCACAACCGTACTGCCATCAAAGCTATATCCTTTGCTTTTTAGCATTTCATCCACAAAGTAAACCGTACCGTAGCCAGTTGCTTCTTTTCGGCCTAAGCTTCCACCATACCCAATTCCTTTTCCTGTTAATACGCCGGCCTCATAAGCGCCTCTTAGTTTCTTATATTGACCGAACATATAACCGATCTCTCTCGCCCCTACTCCGATATCTCCAGCGGGAACATCCGTGTCTGGTCCAATATGTTTACTAAGCTCTGTCATAAAGCTTTGGCAAAAACGCATAATTTCAAAATCTGATTTTCCTTTAGGATCAAAATCAGATCCACCTTTACCACCGCCGATCGGCTGCCCAGTTAAAGAGTTCTTAAAAATTTGCTCAAAGCCAAGGAATTTAATAATGCTCGCGTTCACAGAAGGGTGAAATCTAAGTCCTCCCTTATAAGGTCCAATGGCACTATTAAACTGAACACGATATCCGCGATTGACTTTTACATTTCCATTGTCATCTACCCATGGAACTCGGAAAGAAATCAAGCGCTCAGGTTCAATCATTCTTTCTAATACGGCTTGTTTAATATATACTGGATTTTTCACAAGAACGGGTACTAAAGAATCCAGTACTTCTTTTACTGCCTGCTGGAATTCTCCTTCATTTGGATTGCTCTCTTGAACCTTTGTAAATAAACGATTGACATACTCTTTTACCGTTTGCGTTTGGCTTTCTTCTACTTTTTCTAACACTTTCATAAAAATTTCGCCCCTAATCTATTATAAAGTTAAGAATATTTTCTTTTCTTAAATGTGTTTTCATTTTATAATTTTGTAATTAATAGTTCCAATATCAAAATTCGATTAAATCCATGCATTAAACGCATGAATCAGGAGCGGGTAAAAATGGAAACAAGGCAAATACAATATTTCTTAGAAGTAGCAAAAAGAGAACATGTCACAGAAGCTGCCGATGCTTTACATGTTGCTCAGTCTTCTGTTAGCAGACAAATATTCAATTTAGAAGACGAATTGGGGGTCGAACTATTTATCCGAGAAGGTAGAAGTGTACGGTTAACCCCTTTAGGTCGAATCTTTTATGAACGAATGAAGCAAGTGTGGAACATGATGGAGGATGCCAAGCGCGAAGTAGAAGAATATCTTAATCCGGAAAAAGGAACCGTTCGAATTGCGTTTCCCATTAGTATGGCCGCACATACCTTACCTTCTATTATTTATGCCTTTCGGAACAGATACCCGGATGCTAAGTTTCATATGAGCAATGCCCTTTATTATGATTTAATCGATGGTGTTATCAATGGGGAATACAACTTAGCCATGATTGCTCCCATGCCCCATCAGGAAAAAGAAGGGAAAATCAAAGGAGACATTCTTTTCACAGAAAATATCGTTGCTCTTATCCCACTTCACCACCCCTTAGCGGACCGAGATTCCATTCGACTGCGTGACTTAAAGAATGACTCTTTCTGTGTTCTACCAGAAGGATTTATCTTTCGCGAACAAGTGGTTCAGGGGTGTCAGGATGCTGGTTTTTCACCAAAAATTGCCTTCGAAGGAAAGGACATTGATGCATTAAAAGGGTTGGTTTCGGCTGGATTAGGTGTCGCCTTGATGCCCGAGATGACACTGGTGGATAACACCCCACGATCCACCGTTATGATCCCCTTATCGGATGCCAGCCTGACCAGAACGGTCGGCGTAATCTATCCAACCCAACGGAAACTACTCCCTACCGAAGCTCTGTTTTATGATTTCTTGCTTGAAACATTTGAAAGATTGAATGAGTTTAAAAAGTAGCATATATAATTGGGACGAAAGATAAGATTCGTCCCTCACTCGACTAGTTAACATAATATAATTATAGTCAAATAAAAAAACTGACTTCAAAATCAGGACATACTCGATTTTGAAGCCAGTCTCATTTCCCTATTTACTCAACAAACCATTTCACAACCAGTTCATCGATTTCCCCGCTATCCATCATTTCCTTTAAAGCCGTGTTAAATTCTTCTGTTAACTCGCTTCCCTTTGGAAAAGCAATGGCTGTACCAGGTGTTTCTCCATTGGGAACGGAGATCGTTTTGAGATTATCGTTTGTGCTCATATACCCAATCGCAACGGCTTCTTCCATAATCACCGCGTCAAATCGCTTCGATTTTAGTTCTTGTATTAAGTCAGGCGTGCGGTCACGTGTTTCAAGGGTAAAATCCACCGTGTCATTTAATTCTTTTGCTACTTCTTCTTGGAAGGAATTCACTTGAGTTCCAAGAACTTTCCCACTTAAATCATCTGCATTTGTGATCTTGCTATCTTCTTCAAATAATAAAACCAAATCGGAACGGTAGTAGCTGTCAGTAAAATCAACATTTTGTTTTCGTTCTGCGGTTGGCGCCATGCCTGACATAACGAAATCAACTTTCCCGGCCTGTAGGGCAGCGATTAATCCGCTAAAATCCATATCTTTAATTTCGACTTCATACCCCAATTTCTCAGCTAACGCATGAATAATATCCACATCAAAACCAATAATTTCTTCGCTTTTTGCTGTATCAATGTATTCAAATGGCGGGAAATCAGCTGACGTTCCCATTACTAATACCTTTTTCTCCTCTGTTTCATCCTGTTCTTCACTTCCAGACGTTGAAGGATTTGACGTTCCACATGCAACCAATATACTCATCACTAACACCAACATAAATACTGAATAAAACTTTTTCATTGTTAAACCCCTCTTCTCTACTGAAGAAGTACAGGACGAATATTTTTATAGCATTTTTTCTAAAAATTCCTTTGCCCGGTTGCTCTTTGGCGAGGAGAAAAACTCTGCTGGTGGTGAATCTTCTACTAATCTACCATCATCCAAAAATAACACCCGATCCGCTACCTCACGTGCAAATCCCATTTCATGGGTAACGATTGCCATGGTCATTCCTGTTTGTACAAGGGATTTCATCACATCTAGCACTTCCTTCACCATCTCTGGATCGAGTGCGGAGGTAGGTTCATCAAAAAGCATCACTTCGGGTGACATCGCTAGTGCTCTCGCGATAGCTACACGTTGTTTTTGACCGCCTGATAAACGATTTGGATATTCGGCTGCTTTTTCCGCTAAACCTACCTTACTTAGGAGGTTTAAGCCAATTTTTTCAGCCTCTTCCTTAGTCATCCCTTTTACGGTCATTGGTGCATACGTTAGATTTTCTAAAACGGTTTTATGTGGAAACAAGTGGAAATACTGAAAGACCATTCCAATATTCTGTCTAATACTCATAATATCTACTTTGTGATCGGTTACCTCTGTTTGCCGGTACCAAATTTCCCCCTTTGTTGGTGTTTCTAGTAGATTCATACACCGAAGAAATGCCGACTTTCCAGATCCTGAGGGTCCAATAATGGCCACCACTTCGCCTTCTTTAATTTCTGTTGAAATGCCCTTTAATACCGTATTTCTTCCAAACGATTTTTCGAGGTCCGTTACTTTAATCACTTTTTCTCATTCTCCTCTCGATCGCTTTTCCAAGAATCGTAAGAACCATGACCAAAATGTAATAAATGATCCCCGCAATCAGAAGTGGCTCAAAATAACGATACGTTTGGCCACCGACGATATACGCTCGTCTCATCACATCCATCGCACCAATCACTGTTACGACTGCAGATTCCTTTGTAAGAGTAATAAACTCATTCATTAGTGCGGGCAAGATGTTCTTCATTGCCTGCGGGAGGATGATATCCTTCATCATAGGACGGTACGGGATTCCAAGAGCAAGAGATGCCTCACTTTGTCCTTTATCAACAGCCAAAATTCCTGCGCGAATAATCTCAGAAATATAAGCGGCTGAGTTCATTCCAAATGCGATAACTGCTGCAGGAAAGGCCGTGATTTCAAACCCTATGATCTGTGGCAATCCGTAGTAAATAATCAATAATTGTAGAACCATCGGCAAACCAACGTAACAGCCGAAACTTACTGATTTTAAATAAAGTTAGGATAATCCCAAGTGTAAATAAGACAAATGAGTGGCACTCCACAGGGTAAGATGATACAATACGTTTTACAAATACAGCGTATACATTTTTATAAAGAAGGTGAAATAAATGCTTAGCCAGGAGAACAAGATTCCACTGTATCTTCAATTAAAGGAATCCATTCGTAGTGAGATTGTCAATAAGAAGCTGAAGTCTGGAGAAAAAATCCCCACAGAAGTGGAATTGAGCGAGAAATATGATATTAGTAGAGTCACCGTGAGAAAAGCGATTACCGAATTAGTTGAAGAAGGCTACCTGATTAAAAAACAAGGAAAAGGAACCTTTGTTAGCAAACCGAAAATCGAAAGAAAGATCGTCCATTTCATTAGTTTTTCAGCAGCCTGTGAAGCAAACGGGGTAAAAGCGAGCAGCAAGGTGATCAAACGAGAAATTCTTCAACCGGAACCGGAAGTCATTCAATTGCTTCAGTTGGAACCTGATGATCTTGTCGTCTATATTCAACGTGTCAGATATGCAGGAGAAAATCCATTAATGCTAGAAAACAACTACTTCCCTTATAACAAATATAAATTCTTATTAAATGAAAACTTAGATGGCTCCCTTTATCAAACATTAAAAGAAAAACACCATATTCACCCTTCTAATCCTGGTGAAACATCGTTAGAAATTGTCCGTGCACTAGAGGAAGAAGCGCAGTTGTTAGAAGTACCTTCCGGTGAGCCTTTGTTTTTAATGAAAACGGTCATTTTTGATCAAAATCACGAACCTGTTCATATCGGAAACCAGCTCATCGTTGGGGAAGGATATAAATTTACGTTTAGTTAAAAAAACCCGAATAGCTCTCCACTTCGTACAAGTGGAAACTATTCGGGTTTTATGTTTGCTTGATAATTTTTTATTATACTGATGGAAATTGAATCGTAAACCTCGTCCCTTTTCCTTGTTTGCTTCTTACCGATATCGTACCCTTCATCGAATGGACAATTTTGTAACAAAGAGACAGCCCGACTCCCGTTCCTTTATCTTTTGTCGAATAAAAAGGGGTACCGAGATATTTCAGTTGTGTTTCTGACATGCCTTGACCATTATCTTCAATCTCTACTATTACATATTTTCCATTTTGATAAGCACTAACCATTATTTCGCCTTTTTCTCCAATCGCTTCTATGCTGTTTTTAAGAAGGTTTACAAAAACTTGCTTGATTTCTGAACTGTCCCCTTTGATTAACAGTCTATCTTCTAATGAAGAAACGATGGAAATGGTTTGAAGATTCGTAAATGACCTCATCAGTTCGATAATATTTTCTAAGTCCGCCTTTAAGTTGAGAATTTTCAAGTCGGTCGTAGCTGGCTTAGCTAAGGACAGGTACTCAGATAAGATGACCTGTGAGTGATCTAATTCTTCCATTGAAATATGTATGTATCTTCTTTGAGACTCTGTTAAATTTTTATCATCACTCATAAGCTGTAGAAAGCCTCGAACAGCGGTCATCGGATTTCTTACCTCATGCGCTACTGATGCGGCAAGCTGACCAACCACATCGAACTTTTCTGCCCGTTGCACTTTAAGCTCTAATTCCATCTGCTTGTTCATATTTTCAAAAATAAACATTGCTGACAATAAAGTTAGCCAAGTGATGAAAGAAAAGGTAAAAACGATTCCTATTTCCTGAGAGTGATTCGTATAAACCAGCAAAATTCCTCTCGTAATAGTTATAAGTCCATAAAGAGTACTAATTAAAAAGATCTTTTTAAAATCACTATATGTACGAAATTTCTTTGCTACAAGAATAAGTAATCCACTTATAATTCCAAAATTTATCACTGTTATTAATGGGGGATCATCATTAAAAATGATTTTATAAACAACGGTAATACCGATAATCAATAATCCACATGGATTGCTTCCATATAGAAAAGCAATAATGATAGGAACCATTTTTAAATCAAAATAAAATGTATCATAATAATTAATTGAAAATGTTAGGGTTAGCAAAAGAGAGATGGTTAGAACCAATACAAGCATTGGTTTAAACCGTTGTCTAGACCCTTTTTTCTGAAATAACAAATGGTACGTCCAAATAGGAAAAAGCACCATTAACACTTGATTTAAAATGAGTTCTATTCCATGAAGCATGGAGCCCGTCCCCCTGTAAAATACTTGCCATACAATAATATTTTTTCTCTATCATTTATTCGCTAAAAATCTTCTAATTCCTTTATCCGACAAAAAAAGCCAATAAATTTGTTTAAATAAAAAAGAGCAATCACTAAGATTGCTCCTCCAACGGTTTCTATGTTATTTGCTAGCTCACTTCGCTATAAGCCTCCGCCTCCTCTTTCGCCTCATCCTTTAACTTCTTTTTGTAAACAATTTTGGAAAGAGATAAACTCACTTCATAAAGCACAAGCAACGGAATGATGACCAGAAAATCTGAAACAAAATCCGGTGGTGTGATAAGAATGGATACCACGATAAGCACAAAATACGAGATCTTTCTCGCTTTTACTAGTCTCATTGGATTAAGAATTCCTAATCTTGTTAAAAACAAGACGACCAGTGGCATTTCAAACAGAAAGCCAAAGGGCAATGTAAGATTGATTAAGAAGCTAAAGTATTTCTCAGCTGTAAACATGGTCTGAAATTGTCCCTCAGAAAGCCCCATCAAAAACCCTAATACGATTGGAAACAAAACAAAGTACCCGAAACTGATTCCTAAAATAAATAATAGAAAAAAGCCAGGGATAAATCGGAGTGTTACCTCCCTTTCCTTCTTATGTAATGCGGGTGTGACAAACCTCCACACTTGATAAGCCGCTACAGGAATGGTAAATGCAAAAGCACATACACCTGATAACATCATATACACCCACAAAATATCGCTCGGCCCAAGTACGGCAAGCTTTTCATCTAGGTCCCTTATTAACCAATTATATAAGTCATTCACAAAAATAAAAGCTCCCGTAAGGAAAATCATGAAGGCACCTAATGTGATGATGATTCGTTTCCGAAGCTCTTCTAAATGCTCTACTAAATGGACATCCCTGTTTTGCATCTGTTTGCCCCCTCTTATTCGTTCCATAAAATAAGATGTAAGTAGGAATAACCACTTACATCTTACAAATTCCTTTTAATTTATTTTTTCCTCTTTTTTCACAGGTGCATCATCTGATACTAACTCTCGCGTGGATTTTTTAAACTCTTTTAACGTGGAACCCACTGCTCGGCCAAGTTCAGGCAGCTTTGAGGGACCAAAAATAATTAATGCAATCACAAGCAAAAGGATTAAGCCAGGTACTCCTATATTTTGAAACAATCGAAAAACCTCCTTATTCACTAGTATTTGTTATTAATAGTTTTGATAATAGGCGAGGGAAAAACCAAAACCAATGAAGCTACTGTAAAAAAGTGTTAAGAAATTATTAATAGTGAAAATAGAATTCACCTCTCCCCAACAGCACTTTAGGAAATAGGTAAGCCAATGACTAACGGTACAGCGATTCCAGGAGCTTTTGATGGAATGGCCGCTTTCGAAGGACCGAACAATACTACTGTTCTTGTTCGTAACCATGAATTAGGGACAAGTGCCACCAACCCAGTTATTGGAACAAACCCTTATAGCTCTGCAGCTGTAGGTGGTACAACGACACTTATCATTAATAATGCTAGAAACGTAGTAAAAGAATATGTCAGTTCTTCAGGTACGATCCGAAATTGTGCAGGGGGAGCCACTCTTTGGGGAACTTGGTTAACTTGTGAAGAAACACGCTCCTCCACACATGGATATGTATTCGAAGTTGATCCATTAGATCCAGAAAATGAACTGTCAAGAACACCAATCAAGGACATGGGCC
Source organism: Robertmurraya beringensis (assembly GCF_042433785.1). Taxonomy (NCBI): domain Bacteria; kingdom Bacillati; phylum Bacillota; class Bacilli; order Caryophanales; family Bacillaceae; genus Robertmurraya; species Robertmurraya beringensis. The sequence continues at coordinate 29,928 of NZ_JBHLUU010000105.1, forward strand.
GTTTCTCTCATGAAGCTTGTGCAATCGATCCAGCGACAAGGTATGTGTACTTGACTGAAGATGCAAGCCCAAGCTATTTATACCGCTTCATTCCAAATGACACGAGTAAAAAACCAGGTGCCTTGCAAAAAGGCGGTAAGTTATACGCTGCTGCTATTGAAGAAATTGCTTCTCCAAAAGCAAGTACCTTTAAAACAGGACAAACGATTGGAATTGTGTGGAAGGAATTGAATCCTGATTTATGTCGTGAGGATGCAAAAGCACAAGGTTGTATCGAATTTAAAAAGCTAGAAGGAGCCTTTTTCCAAGCCGGTGTGTTCTGGTTTGATGACAGCTCGGCTGGCGAGAAAAACCTTTGTCGTATTTACCGCTACATACCTGCTACCAATTCATTGGAGCTATTCTATGAAGCAACCGATCGAGAACTAATGGAGTCACCCGATAATATTTGCATGACACCTTGGGGAGATTTATGGTTTGCAGAGGATGGATCCGGAAACGACCGTATCATGGGGATTACACCAGAAGGAAACATCTATCCTTTTGCGAATAACCGTTTAAGTGGCTCAGAATTAGCTGGTCCGATATTCTCACCTGATGGCAAAACACTCTTTGTTAATATTCAAACACCAGGTAAGACGTTTGCGATTTGGGGACCATTCGCTCGCAGCAACTCCGCACGTGCGAGAGAAATGTCTTATTCTTCTCCTGGAAAGCTGTTTGCACCAAATGTGTCAGATAAACTAAAGTCATTCGCTGAAAATCAAGGGATCTCTGTTCTTGAAGCAGCTGCTTTTGAGCGTCATGGAGTGAAAATTTAAGAAAAATAGGAAAAGGCACCTACTGTGAAGTGACACAGTAGATGCCTTTTTCCTAAAAACTCTAATCATCATTCTTACCTTTTTTCTTTTCTTTCTCTCGTTCTTTTTGTTCCTTTTCTCTTTCCTTTTCTCTTTCTCTTTCCTCTTTTTCTCTCTCCTTCTCGTCGTCTTCGTTTTCATCCTCCTCGTCTTCATGTTCTTCGTTTTCTTCCTCTTCTTCCTCTTTTTCTTCTTCGTCTTCTTCCTCTTCTTTTCTCGCATCAAGATACTTTCTTTCTATAGAAGAAAGGTCAAATTCTTTTTCGGTGAACACTGAGGAGGACCGACTAAATATTTCTTTAAATAAAATCGTAACGGTGGAACTGCTTGATGTGGTTAGAAAATGATTTTCATCAGTTTGATCGTACCCCATCCAAACCGCTCCTACCATTTCAGGAGAATACCCGACAAACCAGTGATCCTTTGTTCCAGCCTCGTTAGCAAATGGAAGTTCGGTCGTTCCAGTTTTTCCAGCGATATCCCACCCACTTACCTTCACATTTTTTCCTGTCCCTTCTTCAACGACCCCTTTTAACATATACGTCATTTTCTCAGAAACCTCAGGGTCCGTCACCTTGATCGCATGATTTTTCCATTGTGCGATCACTTTTCCTTCTGCATCTTCAATACGGGTAATTGAATGGGCATTTATTCGTACCCCTTTGTTAGCGAATGTAGAATAGGCCTGTGCCATTGTTAAAGGGGAGACCCCTTTGTGTAAGCCGCCCAGAGTCATACCAGCTGTTTGGTCTTCTTCCGTCAATGGTATACCAAAGCGTTCTACGGCATTTACCCCATATTTCACCCCCATTTTCTGCAAAAGCCAGACGGGTGGCACATTATAAGAGTGAACCAAGGCATCATACATCGTTACCTCTCCACGGAATCGTTTGTCATAATTCAATGGCTGATATCCATTAATATCGATCGGACGATCTTGAAGCTTATCAAATATGTCATATCCTTGTTCAAGGGCAGGGGTATATGCAGCTAATGGTTTCATCGTAGAGCCTGGCTGACGCTCCAATTGAGTCGCACGGTTAAACCCTCTAAATACATGTTCCCCTCGGCCTCCCACAAGGGCCGTAATTCCTCCAGTCGCTGGGTCAATAAAAGCTGCCCCACTTTGAAGCAACTGATCAGACGTACTTTCAGGAAATAAGCTATTATCGTTATACACTTCCTCGGCCGCGTTCTGAATGACTGGATTTAGTTCTGTATAAATTCTCAAACCACCTGACAAAATTTCGTTCTCGGTTAGTTCATATTGTTCAATCGCTTCTGCAATGATATGGTCGACATAATAAGGATATTTCCCTTTATATCCATCGATCTTTTTCCCTTCTAGAACGATGGGCTGTTCTTTTGCTTGTTTTCGTTCCGCTTCCGTAATATAACCTTCTTTTTCCATTAGTGATAAAACAAGATCTCTTCGTTCCACCGAACCTTCCATCTCTTTAAAAGGAGACAAGATGGACGGTGCTTTAATTAATCCTGCAATCATGGCCGATTCCCCAAGAGTTAATGCGCTAACATCCTTTCCAAAGTACATCTGGGCAGCACGTTGGATTCCCCATGCCCCTTCACCGAAGTAAATTTGGTTTAAGTACCCTTCCATGATTTCATCTTTCGAATACTTTTGTTCTATTCTTTTAGTAATAATAAGTTCCTTAAACTTTCTCGTATATGTCCGTTCGTGTGTTAAAAAAGCATTCTTAGCCAGCTGCTGCGTTAGTGTACTACCACCAGCAACAACTTCTCCGCTCAAGGTGTTTTTTATCAATGCCTTCGCAATGGCAAAATAGTTAATTCCGTCATGCTTATAAAACCTCTGGTCCTCTGTTGCAATTACCGCATGTACAACGTCTTCCGGAATTTTCTCTATACTTACCCCTTCAATATTAGAAGAGGCAATTTTACTTGCGACCTCTCCCCTTTGATCAAAAATGATAGTTGGTTGTGGTGCAGGTTCTTCTAACTTGCTCACGTCTGTTGTCCAAATTAGGATATTAAAAACTATAAAGAAAACAAGAGCCACACCAATAGCGGCTGCTAGAATCTTCATTTTTACACTCTTTGAAGTAAAGGCATTCCAAGAAAACTTTGATGACCTTCTTTGTTGTCGTCTTTCCATTCTTCCCACGTCATTTTCCCCCACTATTTAAACATAAAAAGTCTCCACTTGTTTTACTACCCGTTTTTATTAGAAGTAATGCACTGAATCATTATAAATAATAAAACTTCACGTTCAAACGTTTTTTCAATAAATAGGGCGTTCATCCTAGTGGATAAACGCCCTACTTTAATGGTCTACCTTTATTAACTATTGTCTGACTTCTTTGTTTCATTCTCTTCAACTGCATTTTCTAACCCATAACCCGTTGAACTAATCTCTAGCTTTTCTTCATTTTCTGCTTTCATTTGATGAATACTTTTGTACTCACTGTTTTCTTTTTCCATATGGACCCTCCCGAAACTTAATATGTTTATATGGTGCGCCATGAGAAAAACTTTATGACATAATAGGAGAGAAATCAGAAGAATTGCGTCATAACAAAAGGTTTATGACGTGAGAGACCAAAAAACAGAAACGTACGCGTCATAAGAAACGTTTATATCTCGAAAGCAACATTTGCAATTTCTTAATCTAATAAAAAGAGCATGAACTATAGTCCTATGCTCTCTTCAAACCTATTTTAAAAATTATACCGCCTTCTTGACCCAATAATAACAAGAATCGCTGGAATGGTACAAATAATCATTCCTAAAAAGGCAAGCTTCGGGGAAATCTCATACAAGAATCCACCTAACAGTGTTAATACAGCCGTGCTCAAGCTTAAAGCAATCGCGGAATAAATTCCTTGAGCATTTGGAATCTGTTCTTTTGGTAGATTCTTAGTGATATAAGTAATAAACGCGTAATGTGCCACTCCAAAGGACAATGCATGTAAACCTTGAGAGAGGATAAATACCCAGATATTGGGGAACAAAAACAAAAGGATCCATCTTAAAGTCGAACCTACTGCCGCTAGCAATAATAAGGAGGAAGTATTCCATTTTTGAAACAAGGAATCGGCTTTCATAAAGTAGAAGATTTCAAAAATGACCGCTATGTTAATAATCAAACCGATATAATATTGATTCACTTGTAAGTCTTGTAAATAAATATATCCATAGTTGTAATAAGAAGCATGTGCTCCTTGTAACAACACAACAATGAGTAATACAATCGGAAAGCTTTTTACTTCTAATAATTTCTGGACAGATAATGCCCCTTTTCGATTTTGTTTCGATGGTGCCTCTAATAAAATCGTAGGCGTTGGTAAAAAACACATAAATAGCATGAAACCAAGACCGACAAACATACTCCATAATATAGCTTGCTCTCCCCACTGCCCTGTTAACATACTAATGATAAAAACGGAAACGACAAACCCAATCGATCCGTATTTTCGACTTTTCCCATAATGTACTCCATGATGACTCACCAACACTGCCGCAGCACTTTCGACAGCAGGCAGGAGTGTCGGATAAACAGCACTAAATAGGATCGTTACAACGAATAAGGTTGTAAACGAAGAAGATGGAATATAAAGAATAGTCGCAATGAGTGAGATAACCGTCAAACTCAGAATCACCTTATGAGCACTTAAAAATCTTGACGCAAAAGGAAAAGCGAACAGCGTGGAAAGTCCTCTTGCCACTAATCCTATTCCCATAATTAGACTTGCTTCAGTAACACTTAATCCCTTATCTTGTACGAGCCATCCTGTCCAATAGGGTAAAAATGCACCCCATGTAATAAAAAATACAAAGAAATTTCGTGAAAGCCAATGTTGAATATTCATTTTCATACCTCCGTGATTCTTGCATCATATCATGAACACTCATACAATAATATGAGATATCTCATATTTTTTCGGAGGAATTCATGCAATTTTTAGTTGAACCTTTACGCAATTACTATCTTACAAGATACCCAATCGAATCCCTGTTCTCCTTTCCTATTACACCCTATATTCAAGTATGTCAGTTTGAACGTGGAGAATTTATTTTCCAAGAAGGCTCCTATCCTGAGTATTTATACTATCTGGTTGAAGGCAAAGCAAAGCTCTATGTGACCCACGAAAATGGGAAAGTATCACTGATCAATTTTTTGCAAGCCCCTACTTTTATGGGAGAAATTGAACTTTTAAATGAAGAACGTATATCCAAAGCGATCCAAACCGTTACGAAAGTTACTTGTCTTGCCATTCCCATTCAGGCCTTTAAAGAGAAGTTGCTCACGGACGCTACTTTTTTAAGGCATTTATGCATTTTTCTCAGTCAAAAAGCAACAACCATATCAGCGAAGTACACCGAAAATCAAGTATATCCGTTAATTAACCGGCTGGCTGCTTTTATACTTGTTTCAGCTGATCATGATTTTTACAAAGAAAAACACACCGAAGTCTGTGAATACTTAGGTGTGTCATACCGTCATTTATTGCATGTATTTGCAAAGCTAGGCGAAGAAGGAACGATAAAGAAACATTCTCGCGGGTTTCTAATTGTCGATCGATCTCGGCTGCAACAATTAGCTAAATAATTCGATCAGATCTACTTAATTACTTTTTCATACACACCACTACATATTACCTATAAATTAGGAAAATATATTGGTAAAGACTGTAGTAGGTGGTAGAATCATGAACCCAAATTTTGACATTGTAAAAGGAATATGGTATCCGATCACATTAAGTATTGTACTTATCCTCATTTTTCTTTTCATGCCAAAAAAATTAAATAAAACTGAAATATATACCACATTTGGCGTGATAGGCTATGTGGTTTGGATGGTTAATATAACAATAGCGGCACCGTTTGATATTTTTGACATCGGTACGAAACGAGATGGATTACCCGAGCTGTTATTATATGGGTTAATTCCTTCTCTTATTGCCATCATTTTTCTAAATCTTTTCGAAGCTACCAAACGTAAAAAAGCGTTAATCATCTTTTTTATCATTCTGTCAACTGTACTGGAGTGGATCGCTCACAAAACGGGAATTATGACATCTGATATATGGAAGTTTTACTATTCTATTCCTGTATTTGTATTCGTTTTCTTCGTAGGATTACCTTGGCATTTAAAGTTTATTAGAACAAATCATCTGAAGTAAGAGATCTATGAAATCAAAAAAGAGGATCTTTGCCCTCAATGAGCAAAGTCCTCTTTTCTTAACCCAGGGCCCTATTCTTTCTCCATTACCGCAAAATAATTTCCTTCATCATCTGCAAAGTTAAAGACTTTTCCAAAAGGCATATTGACTAATTCTCCAACTGTAACGTTTTTATTCGATAAATCGTTATAAAAATCTTCAAGATTTTCGGTAAAAAACATTAAAGAAGGTGTACCCAAATTCAATTCAGGCGACATTTTCGCTACAAATTCCTTGTTATGTAAAATGATACTTGTCTCTGCGTCCTTTGGAGCCACCTCAATCCATCTAAAACCTTGACCGTTATCTTCTTCAGAAACGACCTGAAACCCTACTTTTTCTGTCCAAAAAGCTTTTGCCTCATCTTGGTTAGTAACATACAACATGATTTGACCAACTTTGTTAATCATTCATCTCTACCCTTTTAGATGGAATTAGGACTTTCACTACCTATATAATTATAACGCTTCCACTAAAAAAATTAATACTTTTGTCGAGAAAAAAAGATTTTCATACGGTCATTTATAGGACCACACATTAATACGATTGTTATCCGGATCATAAAAATGAAAACCACCCCAACCATTTATTGGGTCACCAGCCATATCAGAAGGTTCCAATCCATTTTTTATCAGCCGATGATATTCATCGAAAACAAACTCAGGCCGAATGTCGTAATAGGTTCTTGCTCGATTATCATTGGGTTTTGTAACAGTGTCCTGACTTTTCAAAAGCCAAATATGATCCCAAAAACATTCGTTTAATACGTTTCTATCATAGGCATCCTCTGTCTTGAGGTGAGCAAAACCTCTCCCCTCATCTATTTCCTCAATCACAAACCCAAGATGCTCTGTATACCAGGAGGCTGAAAATTTGGGATCCTTCACATGAATAATGACATTCACCGTGCCAAAACCAAGCACTCCTGATGGAGGATACTCCCTTTCGTCCTCTCCTTTGTTTTCCTCTACTAACGTTAATCTTGTGTTGTCGAATGCTACGATATCACAATATCTTTGTCCGCTCGGAAGCTGCTTTATAGCCGAAGCTTCTATCTTTCTATCTTCTAAGTAAGAAAGGGTTTGCTCCAGATGATATGTGGCAAATCCGAGCCTCACGTTTCCTTCTGTTTCTTGTGACTGCAAGTGATCATGATCTCCCTCAAACGACTTGATTGTTATCATTCCAGCTCTAGGTAGCTTCATAAAACCTTTTCTTCCAACCCAACTAGTGATTTGATCGACACACTCCCAACCCAATACGTCCTGATACCATTGAATAGCATCCTCAAATTGATCAGGATGCACCATAATAAACCCTCCATCCCATCGATACATCTAACCACTCCCTTTGTTTGGTTTACATATTTAGGATAATGGTTCAACCTAGTTGGATGTCAACCTTTCTTTTACTTTTTATCAAAATTTCAGGTATCAAGTGACTTTTTTACAAAAAATAAACATTTTATTAAAAATGCTATCAAATATTCCCTTTTCTTTTAAAAATATGTAATAATAACATATACGACCTAGAGAAATTATAGCCATAGGAGTCATCGATATGCCGCCGATTATTTTTGAAAATGATGAAGTATACTTATATATTAAAATTGAACTTATTCGTGGCGAATTGATTTACACTGGGATGCAAGAAGGGTTTGGCAGCCAAAATACCATCCGTATCAGTCAAAGACTAGACAGTTATCTCACCATCTATCAACGTTTATTTTCCAAAAATCGCCGTACCTTTCTCTACAAATAACTGAATAATTGAAACATTGAACCCAAAAATGACTGGCCATAAGTGGCCAGTCATTTTATATGAACATTCATTTAGACCTTAAACTTACCAATTAAAACTTTTAAATCGTCTGCCAGATTAGATAATGCCGATGCAGATGTGGCGATTTCCTCCATAGATGCAAGTTGTTCCTCTGCTGAAGCTGCTACGTTCTGCGAATGCATGGATGTTTGTTCAGAAATATTGATAATTCCCGATACAGTAGCGGAAACTTCTTGAGTGCTTGCTGATATTTCTTCTGACGTTGCTGCCATATCATTAATTTGCTCTGTTAAATTACTCATAAATTCAAGGATTTCTTTAAAAGTCTCCTTAGTTTGGTTAACAATCGCTAACCCTTCTTTTACGTCGACAGAAACTTGTTCAATAGATTGGGAAGATTGGGTCATGTCCTCTTGGATAGTTTTGATTAATGTCGAAATCTGTGAAGAAGATTGCTGTGATTGTTCAGCAAGCTTTCGAACTTCATCCGCAACAACCGCGAATCCTTTTCCATGCTCCCCTGCCCTTGCCGCTTCAATAGCAGCGTTTAAAGCTAATAAGTTTGTTTGATTTGCAATTGCTGTAATGACATTTGTGATTTTCTCAATTTCCTGTGAACGATGTTCAAGCGTTTTTATTACTTCACCACTTGCGAAAACCGATTGATTAATTTCATTGATTTGATTCACCGTTTTATCAACAAACAATCCGCCCTCTTTAGCCTTTTCAGTGGCTTGTCCACTTACTTCTGAAACGATCGATGCATTATCTGCAATAGTCTGTATGCCCTTCGTGACTTCTTCTAATGCTATTGCACTCTCCTGTACACTTGATGTGGATTGTTCTGCACCATCTGCTACCTGTTGAATGGAGTCTGTAATCGTCTCTGTTGCTTTACTTGTCTGTTCTGAGCTTGCTGTTAATTCTTCCGATGAAGAAGCAAGAAGTTCAGAAGTGGAAATAACCTCATTCATCATGTCTTTAAGACTCTCTGACATTTTGTTATAGCTATCAGATAAAGTACCTAACTCATCACCTGAGTGATCTTCAACTTCCGCAGTGAAATTACCATTTCCAGCCATATCAAGTGCCTTTGTAAGATTCGAAAGTCTCTTTTTCATTTTCCATGTGAACCAATACACAGCCCCAGAGGCTAGACCGATCATTATCACCAATACAACAACGAATTTGAGTATGAAAGAAGATAAAATATTGTTAATTATCTCTTCTGAAGCACCTACATACATAATTCCGATTACTTCTCCAGAAGCATTTTCTAACGGCATATAAGCGGTTTGGTACATATTCCCTGCTACATTTGCTTCCCCATAAAAAGACTCTCCCTTTGTAATGACAGTATCAACTACTTCCGCTGAAGCCTGTGTACCAATTGCACGCTCTCCATCTAGCAATACATTGGTTGTCACACGTGTATCTTCAAGAAAAATCGTAACGGTGTCTCCCGTCTCTTCTCCAATTGTATCTACGATTTCATTATTATCATTGATCTGGGTTGTTCCCTTATAAAGCGTATTATCTTTGACTTCCCATTCTCCTGGGTATTTGTTGTCAATATATCTATAAGCGAGTCCTAAATCTCCTTTTGCTTTCTCAGTAGCAAACTCTTTAATCCCCCTTGTAATCTCTCCGTTTACTACAAATCCAATAACTAAGGATAGAATAGTGATCATTGATATAACAATTAAATTGATCTTTGTTCCTAGCTTGAGATTTATTCTTATGATGTTTTTCCCCATTGTTACTCTCTCCTGTCGTCTAATACATATATAACATCTACTATCAGTACTATCGGAATATACGAAACAATGTTTACTGTTTTGTTCAAATTTTAGACATCATTACATAATAAAAGGGAGGTTAAATTTCATTAACGCTCCTTAAGATGATCTTCTAATTTTGTTATCTGTATCAAATATGGATTTTCTTTCTACATTGCACCCATGATTATTTGCTAAATACATGAATTTACTCTTTTATCTTCAACCCTAATAACCTCGCAAACCCAATTGCTTGATTCGAAGATACCTCGCAGCCCACCAAACTTTCGGTCGACACATTGATCTGTTCAAACGTACAAGTACTAATATCAACCCCTTTAAGGATGGTATTGGTAAAATCTACATCATTCAGATCGCATCGGTTAAGAGCTACCTTAGTAAATTTAGAGTTGAAAAAGTTAGCACTTTTTAACGTTGATTGCTCGTAATTCACTTGTTTTAGACGAGTATCAGCAAAGTTACTTAAGTTCAAATCACAGTTTTCAAAAAGAACATTCCCTAAGATCGCATCAGACAAATCTAACCCTAACAATTTGCAATCTTTAAACTCCACTCGATGCAGATTTCCTCCACAAAAACGTACATTTGATAAATTACAATTCTCGAATAACACATCGGTTACATCTATATTGACAAAGGAACTGCTTATAAATGTGACGTTTCTAAAAATAACTTTTGATAGAATTAGCCTTTCGATTTCCTCATTCTCTACTTGGGAATTTACCACCGAACAGTTGACTAACTCTGCTTCTTCTTCATAAAAAACATCATGAAAATTAGCATGTGGCAAGTCGGTTGAGACTTTTGGACCATCTATTTTTATTTTTGACATACTACACCTCTAAATCTTTCAATTACCATTCATTCCCTAACCATACTAAAAAATCAAATCTTATTTAAGTCTTTATTTTTTAATTACCTGTAATTTTAGTGGAGGATTACCGTTTAAATAGCAAGGTTAGTGCAAATTTTGCACTTCAAAACAACTAGACATAATAATTATCAACCCCAAGGTACGTTCACATTGATTTTTTCCCCTAAGGTTTTACTATGTTCTCTTCGTTTCTTTCGATTGTCCGCCCTCATTGGTGCACTTTCATTCATCATGATTTCTTCTTCACTTACAGGTTTTACATAAGGCACAGTCAGTGCTTTCCCCTCTTTAGATAGGGCCACAAACGTTAGAAAGGAGGTTGCCGCTAATTGCCTTTCCCCCGTCATCAGATTCTCTGAAATCACTTTAACGAACACTTCCATAGAAGATTTCCCGACCCAAGTGACATAAGATTCCAAGCAAACTGAATGATCCTTTTGGATGGGAAATAGAAAATCAACCGAATCCGTTGATGCCGTTACAATCTCACATCGTGCATGTCTTGAGGCAGAAATCGATGCGACATCGTCGATCATGCTCATCAATTTCCCACCAAATAATGTCCCATGGTTATTGGTATCTAGTGGAAACACCCTGCTTGTCTTAATCACTCTGGACTGTGAACATGTTTTTGTTATTCTATCTGTCATCGTTCTTCCTCGCTTCTTCTTTTTGATTATTATACTCTAATTTTTGGCACGTACTATGCACTTGTTTTATTTAAAAACAATTTTCATGATCTTTACACCACATTAAAACTACCTTCATCTTTCTCAAATATAATTTTAAAAATAGAACATCAAGGAGGAGTAACCATGCGTAGTGTGAAGAATTCGGTGATAGGTAATGTGGAAGGAATTTTACGAGATTACGAGGATGGGTACAAATGGGAAGCTTTAGTAAATGAATTATCCTACAGCGATCTAAAACATCTCGTATCTTTAGCGAAAGAAGCCGAGCATTGCCAAAAAGTACTTTCTGATATTGCAACGATTGTAAGATCATCCACTGAAAAAGAAACGGTAGAAAAAATAATGATTAAGTTATCGCAATCGTAAGAAAAACCGGGCATAGCCCGGTCCTTTTCATGGTTAGAGAATATCCGATAATTTGTACTCTATGCCATGTACCCCTTTATAATACTCAGGATACATTTCACCCCCACATTTTTCACATGCAAAC
>NZ_JBHLUU010000106.1:0-41825 GCF_042433785.1 Robertmurraya beringensis
TATAGTGGATTTGGACGGGTTACCACCTGACTTATCCATTATAAAGGACTTTTTCTTTGCACAAAATAATAAAATTGAACATTTTAAGTATTTCCAATAGTCAAATTAAATTAACGCAACACTAGTGGAAAAATGTTATAATATTATTGTTATACAAATTTGTGAGGTGGCGAACATGCAACGAACTGCAGAAAATATATCAGAACAAAAAAAGGAAGAGACTATGGCTTATTCTAGAACAAATCCATTTCAAGCAAAGGTTCTTAAAAATATTAATATAAATGGACCTGCTTCTAATAAAGAAACAAGACATATAGAGTTGTCATTAGAAAATTCCGGCCTTTCATACGTACCGGGAGATTGCCTTGGGATTTTTCCGCAAAATGATCCTGATTTAGTTGCGTCTATCCTTGAAGAAATGAAGTGGGATGCAGAAACGCCTGTAATTGTTGATAAGATTGGTACAACTTTACCACTGAAAGCAGCTTTATCCACTCACTTTGAAATTACGTTATTAACAAAGAAAATTTTACAACAAGCTGCTGAACTAACTGAGAACACGGAGTTAAAAAGGCTAGTAGCAGCCGAAAATATTGCTGAATTAAAGGAATATGTGGATGGTCGTGATTTACTTGACTTGTTGCATGACTTTGGACCATGGACCGGATCAGCTCAAGAAATTGTATCTCTTTTAAGAAAATTGCCACCACGTCTGTATTCTATCGCAAGCAGCTTTGTTGCTCATCCTGGGCAAGTACATTTAACCATTGGTGCCGTACGATATACAGCCCATGGACGTGATCGTAAGGGAGTATGTTCAGTACAATGTTCAGAACGTCTTGAAGAGGGCGATAGCATTCCTGTATTTATTCAACAAAACAAGCATTTTAATCTTCCTGAATCTGACGAAGCAGATATCATTATGGTTGGACCTGGAACAGGTATCGCCCCATTCCGTTCATTCATTCAAGAACGTGCCGTGGGTAAAGCAGCAGGTAGATCTTGGTTGTTCTTTGGAGATCAGCATGCGGAAACAGATTTCTTATACAAAGAAGAGTTAGAGGGCTATGTAAAGGAAGGTTCTTTAACAAAATTAGAGACCGCGTTCTCTCGTGATTCAGAACAAAAAGTGTATGTCCAACACAAGATGCTTGAAAACAGTAAGGAAATTTATGAGTGGCTAGAAAAAGGTGGATATTTCTACGTTTGTGGAGATAAGACTTATATGGCTAAAGATGTGCATGAAGCACTGATCACGATTATCGAAACAGAAGGTTCGCTTTCACGTGAAGAGGCTGAAAGTTATTTAAATGATTTAAAAAAGCAGGGTCGATACCAGCGTGATGTATACTAATAGTAAGAGAGCTATTCGAACATTCGAATAGCTCTTTTTTTATATATTTTTTAAACGAGACAAAAGCTCTAATATTGGAATAATATCTTTAGGGTAACATTATCAAAATATACACAGTCCTTTTCTAAAAGAAAAACTTACTTGACACTACTCTGTAGTGACATTATAGTTACTTACATAAAGTAACTAAGTGATAATTATTGAGGAGAATATGGTAATGCAGGTGAAAAACGCAGGAATTGAAATTGGTCTATATACGCTTGGTGATATTATACCAGATCCTCATACAGGAAAAGTGATTAGTCCAGGTAAAAGATTGAAGGAAATACTCGAGGCAGCAAAGCTTGCTGATGAAGCAGGGCTTGATGTCTTTGGGGTTGGAGAGCATCACCGTTTAGATTACGCAATATCTTCTACGCCAGTTGTACTATCAGCAATGGCTCAACTAACCAAAAATATCAAATTAACGAGTGCAACTACTGTTCTAAGTACCGTTGACCCTGTTCGTTTGTTTGAGGATTTTGCAACATTGGATTTACTTTCTAATGGACGAGCAGAAATCATTGCTGGGCGAGGGGCTTTTTTAGAATCGTTCCCACTCTTTGGTTTTGATATTAATGAATATAATGATTTATTTTTAGAAAATATGGATCTATTTTTACAGTTAAATCAACAAGAGAAGATCACTTGGAAAGGCCAATTTCGATCATCATTATGGAACGCAGAAATTTCTCCAAGACCGCTCCAAGATAAGCTACCCATTTGGGTTGGTGTTGGTGGTTCACCAGAAAGTGCTGAACGTGCAGGTATGCTTGGGGTTGGAATGGCTGTAGCGATTTTAAGTGGAGATTCGATGAGGTTTAAGCCATTAGTTGATTTGTACCGACAAGCTGGTAGTAAGGCAGGACACTCATCGGATAAACTAAGAGTAGGAGTTACTGGCCATGGGTATTTTGCAAGTACCAGCCAAAAAGCAAGAGATGAATTTTACCCTTATTATTCTGTATACAAGTCATATGTCAATCAGCAATTAGGCAAAACAGGAAAATTATCAAGAGAAGAATTTGATCAATTGACAGATCCTGACACAGCCCTTTTTGTGGGTAGTCCGCAACAAATCGTGGAGAAAATTCTCCGTCAACATGAGCTTTTTGGCCATCAGCGCTTTATAGCGCAAATTGATATTGGTGGGTTACCGTTCGAAAAAGTAGCGGAAGGGATCGAGATATTAGCCACAAAGATAGCTCCAATCGTGAGGAGAGAAATAAGTAAGTAGAAGTGAAAATAATAATGAAAAGAGGTTACCTTTTTGACACAGACAAAATTTGATTCAAAAGTTCTTTCTGTTTTAGAAGACAAAATTCAATTAATTAAAACAGGTAAAGGAGCCATCTATTTAGTTGGTCCAATTAAACTACCTGTTAACCTTTACGGTGAAACAGTTGTTTTTCAATGGTATTGTTGGTTAAATTGTGATGAAGTAACAGAAGACTTTGAAAAAATTATCAACAAATTATCTTCTGTTAACTTAGCCGAACTACAACAATCCAGCGTTCTAGCATATGGAGATTTTTCTTATGGGGAAGATGCCATTATTCGAATGCATTCTATCTGTCATACAGGTGATATTTTTGGAAGTAAGAGATGTGATTGTGGATATCAATTAAAACAATCGATGAAGATGATTGTTGACCATGGAACAGGTGCATTATTTTACTTGGCTAATCATGAAGGGAGAGGGATTGGTTTATTTAGTAAAGCAATGGCCTATATTCTCCAGGAAAATGGCTACGATACAGTCGATGCAAACGAAAGTCTAGGTTTTGTAGATGATTCTAGAAATTATTCAGATGCGATTCAAGTACTAAAGGCACTTCGCTCAAAACCAGTTACCCTTATGACAAATAATCCAAAAAAGCTTGAGGCATTAAAAAATGCAGGGCTAACAGTCTCAGATAGAAAACCATTATGGGGAGATATATCCGAATACAATGAAAATTATCTTCAAACAAAAATTAAACGTTCTGGCCATTTAGAAGAAGAAGGGAATTGTCCAAATGACTAATGATGAATTTTATATGGACTTGGCATTGAATAATGCCTTAGCCATGAAAGGACAGACAGATCCAAATCCATTAGTCGGGTCTGTAATCGTCAATAATAATCGGGTAGTAGGAATTGGGGCGCATTTAAAAGCGGGCGAACCACATGCGGAAATTCACGCCATACGGATGGCTGGTGATCAGGCGAGAGAGGGAACCATCTATGTAACCCTTGAACCTTGCTCTCATCACGGGAGAACGGGTCCTTGTGCAGTAGCGATTGTAGAAGCAGGTATTAAGAAGGTAGTTATTGCGACACTCGATCCAAACCCCGTAGTTTCAGGAAACGGTGTAAAAATCCTTAAGGATGCGGGTATTGAAGTAGTTGTTGGGGTAGGAATGGAAAAATCTCAACGAATGAACGAAGTGTTCAATAAATTTATTGTTCAGAAAAAGCCGTTTGTCACATTAAAATCAGGTATTACACTTGATGGAAAGATCGCCACACACACTTCCGATAGCAAATGGATTACTTCTGCAGAGGCTAGAGAAGACGTTCACCATCTCAGAAATCAAAATATGGGTATATTAGTAGGAGTAAATACAGTGATTAAGGATGATCCGGAATTAACTGCTCGTATTCCTAATGGAAGGAATCCAATTCGAGTGATAATGGATTCAACTTTAAAACTTCCACTTGATTCAAAGGTTGTAACAGATAAAAAGGCAGAAACATGGATTTTTACTAGTGACACCTACGATAGAGAAAAGAAACAAACATTAGAGAGTATGGGAATCAATGTATTTCATACATCTGGAAAAAAACAAGTAGACCCTACCGAAGTGGTAAGTATATTAGGTGAAAAGCTTGTATCTTCTCTACTAATTGAAGGTGGAGGAGGAATTAATGCGTCCTTCTTTGAAAATCAGCTGATAGACAAAGTTGTTCTCTATATGGCTCCAAAGTTAATCGGTGGGAGTATGTCTCCATCGTTTCTTGGAGGGAGCGGTGTAGAAAAAATGAAGGATGCTGTGGAACTTTCAGATGCATCGATTACCCAAATTGGGAAAGATTTTAAATTTGTTGGTTACCCAATTTATAAATGAGGTTGATTTGCTCGTAACTCATGAAATATAGTAAAATGAATGGAGTTCATTCATTTGAGGTGGTAATGATGAGTCACACCAATGAAAAATATGATAAAATTTTACAAGCTGCCATTGAAGTTATTTCTGAAAAAGGTCTAGACAAAACATCTATTTCCGATATTGTAAAGAAAGCTGGCGTTGCACAGGGGACTTTTTATCTCTATTTTCGATCAAAAAATGCACTAATTCCAGCCATTGCTGAAAACTTACTTATGTATTCACTCAGCAATATAAAAAAGAGAGTAGTAGAAACGACAACTTTTTGGGAAAAAATAAAGGTGTTTATTGACGAAACCTATCGTATAACGGATGAATACAAAGATGTGCTTGTTCTTTGCTATTCGGGTCTTGCATTAGAGTATTCTTTAGAAACCTGGGAAACGATTTATACACCTTATTATCATTGGTTCGAGGAGATCTTACAAAATGCGATCGTACATGAAGAAATTATTAGTAATTTCCATGTAGAGTGGACATCAAAAATGATTATTAATCTTGTCGAAAATGCAGCTGAGCGTTTTTACATAGCTAAAGATCAAGACATGGAATTAGAAGACTCGAAAGAAGAACTATTCCGATTCCTAGAGAGGTCATTATCAATAAAATAAGAAAATGATTCTATCAAAAACGACAAACAACACACTGTGTTTGTCGTTTTTTATTTACCTTAAAAAATAGATTCTTGTTTAAAAATATCTTGCATTCTCTTCCATCATGAAATAAGATAGTCTCAGTTGAAAGCGATTTCATTAAATATCTGTTCGATTTATGTCAGATCATCTAACGAGGAAGTGGAAAGAATAGAAAAGTATGAGTATATTAACTAAGAAGGAAGGTTTCTGAATTTACAGTTATATGAATGACGATCAGTCATTTTTAGTAAATAGAAGGGAGGTTATTAATTTTTTACATGTAGAGAAGAGCACATGTAAAAAATTATCTAAATATTGAAAAAATATTCTGTTTGGGGGAAGATACATGCCGGCTGAAAGAATTGAATTAAGAAGGTCACTTAAGCTATCGCATATTGTGTTAATGGGTATTGGGTATATGACACCTATGGTTGTTTTCGATACCTTTGGTATTGCTTCCGAAGCTACAGCAGGTCATGTTCCTACAGCATATATCCTAGCCTTGGTTGCAATGTTGTTAACGGCACTTAGTTATAAACAGATGATTCAAGTTTATCCAACCGCTGGATCTGCTTATACGTACACTCAAAAGTCAATTAATCCACATTTAGGATTTTTAGTTGGATGGGCAGCGCTAATGGACTATTTATTTTTACCGATGGTCAATGCCCTTATTTTTCAAATCTATTTATCTTCTATCTTTCCAGAGGTACCTGAGTGGATATGGGTGGCAGGATTTGTTATTGTGGTGACCTTCTTTAACTTAATGAGTATCAATTCAACGGCAAATTTTAATACTTTCTTAGTTATTCTACAAGGAACGATTATTTTATTGTTTATTGGTGTCGCTATTAAATATTTATTAAGTGACGGCGGTGTAGAACAAGCATTCTCCATTCAGCCATTTTTTGAACAAGGGTTAGATTCATCACTTCTAATAGCCGGTGCGACGTTAATGTGTTTTTCATACTTAGGATTTGATGCGGTGGCAATGCTAGCAGAAGAGACACCACACCCAAAAAAGACTATTCCAAAGGCCATTTTTCTTACTGCGTTACTAGGTGGATTGATGTTTATTGTCACCTCCTATTTTATTCAGCTCCTTTTTCCTAATCCTCAAAACTTTACTGACCTAGAAGCATCATCTCCAGAAATCGCTGCCTCAATCGGAGGAGCTATATTTCAGATTATCTTTATTGCTGGGGGAATAGCTGGCACACTTTCGTCTGGTATTGCTTCACATGCGAGCGTATCGAGACTGTTATATGTTATGGGGAGAGATAAAATCCTACCGGAGAGAATCTTTGGATATGTACATCCCAAGCTTAGGACTCCAGCTTTAAACATTATTATAGTAGGAATTGCTTCTCTATCTGCGATCTTTTTCAGCCTGGCGACGGCTGCTTCATTTATTAATTTTGGAGCATTAATTGCTTTTACATTTGTAAATTTATCAGTCATTGCACATTATGCCTTTAAAAACAAACAATACACAACATTAAAGGGCTTGTTTTCATATGTCATTATGCCATTGCTAGGTGCGGGAGCAATTTTTGTTTTGTGGTTAAACCTTGAAAAGAGTTCTATTATTCTTGGTGCCACATGGCTTGCCTTCGGACTTTTGTACCTAATATATCTTACGAGAATGTTTACTAGAAAGATTAGTAATATCGAATTTAATGAAATGGAAGAGCTTGAACCAACTACGTTAATAAAGATGTAAGTCTTTTATAAAAAATAGAAGGGGTGCGAGAAGAACAACATGCACCTACACGGAATAACAACCCCCCTTCCTAATTGGAAAAAAGATGGAGATATTCACTTGATCTTTTTTTGTTTTTCACTTATATTCAGATTATTAAAATAATTTTGTGTTATTTTATTTTTTAGGATTAATAATGAATGACAGTCATTCATAACATTTAACAGAAAGTTGAGGCGATAAAATGAACATGTTACATTTTTTGATTCCAGTACTCCTTTCAATGGATTTATTTTTGAATGTGACTCAACCATTCAAAATAAATTACAGGAGGAAAATAAAAAATGAAATATCCATTATCGCCCGAGGTCAAACCTGAATTTTGTACAACAGGATCTTTTGTGAGACTACCAGAACAAAGAGAGAATGCCAAACTAGCCATAATTGGCATGCCTTTTGATACAGCTGCTTCCTTTCGGGTAGGAGCGCGTTTTGCTCCTCAGGCTATTCGACAAGCATCTATGACTTTGTTTCCGTACCATCCTATTCACAAGGTGTATCCTTTTGATGAAACAAATGCCATTGATATCGGAGACGTTTCTGTCATCCCTCATAATATTCATAAAAGCTACGAACTTATGGAAGAAGCAGTTAAAGGACTTATGGAAAAGGGGATCATCCCTATTGGACTAGGAGGAGATCATTCAATTACTCTTGCAAGTTTACGTGCCGCAGCAAAAGTCCATGGACCCGTAGCGTTGATTCACTTTGATTCCCACACGGATACTTGGGATACGTATTACGAAGAAAAGTATTGGCATGGTTCTCCTTTTATACGTGCACATGAGGAAGGTTTGGTTGATCCGTCCAAGGTCTTTCAAATCGGGATAAGAGGTACGCTCAACCATCCTGGCGACGTTCAAGAGAGCTATGAATTAGGATATAACGTCATAACTACTCACGATCTAGAACAAATGGGATTTGAGAGCGTGCTTACAAAAATGCGAAATGTCATTGGTGATACTCCCGTCTTTTTAACCTTTGATATCGACTTTGTTGACCCCTCCTGTGCCCCAGGGACAGGTACGTTAGAGGTAGGTGGGTTCAGTAGTAGAGAAACATTACAAATGATTCGATCTCTTACTGGATTCAACTATATTGGATTTGATGTAGTAGAAGTGCTGCCTCAGTATGATCAAACGCAAATCACCGCTTTATTAGCAGCTACTATTGTGCATGATTTTGCTAGTTTGGCTGCGTTGAAGATAAAAGAGCAGAAGGAATAGAATGTGAGAGAGGGAGTTGAAGTACTTCCTCTTTTTTTGTTGTTTGAAATAATAATTTGCTTGTTTATAAAAAAATCTCTTGCAATAATTGCTAATTTATATAAAAATTAAGTAAGCGCTTAACTAAATAAATTAGTGCATCTCAGATTTAAATTTAGGAGTGGAACGATGAAAGTAACTATATATGATGTTGCCAGGGAGGCAAACGTATCAATCGCAACTGTCTCTAAAGTAATTAACAATACAGGTAGAATAGGAGAAAAAACAAAAAGAAAAGTAGAAGAAGTGATGAAGAGGTTGGATTATCAACCCAATATGATGGCTTCTGCTTTAATGGGGAAACAAACGAAAACAATTGGACTTCTTATTCCTGATTTAGCAAATCCATTTTTTTCTGAGCTTGCACGAAGTATAGAGGACCGTGCCCATGAGTTTGGATACAATTTAGTGATCTGTAGTACAGATTATTTGCCAGAAAAAGAAAATAAATACCTTAATCTGCTTAAAAGAAAGAATGTAGATGGATTTATTTTAGCGTCGGGCTTTGAAAACTTAGAAAAAGTAGAAGAAATGGTGAGGGAACACGTGCCTGTGGCCATTGTTGCTAGAGACTTCCCCATGTTTTCAATCAATACAGTTGCCCTAGACGATTTTATGGGGGGGTATTTGGCAGCTTCTCATTTGATGAAGCTTGGGCATCAAAAGATTGCTGTTATTGCTAGGGATGTATGGAGTAATAGGGAAAGACTTCGTGGGTTTAAACAAGCATTAGAAGAGAAAAACATCAAGTTTATGGGGAATTTTGAATATATTGATGGTCCGAGCCATGTGGAGCCAGGTAAGAAAATGGCACTTAAATACCTTACAGATGATGATGCTCCTACGGCTATTTTTGCTTGCAATGATTTATTGGCGATCGGTGCTATCCAGGCTGTAAAAGAACTTGGAAAAAGCGTTCCTGATGATGTTTCTATTATGGGGTTTGATAATACACTTATTGCAACTATTGTGGAGCCACCATTAACTACCATTGCACAACCCATTCAGAACATGGGAAAAGAGGTTTTGGATCTAATTATATCTATGATCAATGGGGAAAAAAAGGAGGTAATGCGCTTAACATTATTGCCTTCGCTTGTAGAAAGAAACTCAACGTCACCATTGTAGCAAGCTAATGGTATAGTAATATAATAGTATAAAATATTCAAAATTTTTTAATAAAACGGTTGATTTTTTATAAAGTATTGAATACAATTTAACCATCGAGAATTTGATAAAGCGCTTAACTAAAAATGAGTATCTTTGTTAGCTTAATAAACTAATAGAATAAAAGAATTATTTTTGACTCTAAAAGTAAGCGCTTAACACACTTGATTTAGCAACTATACATATCAGCATATTACGTATTTTTTTTGAAAATTAGAGTAAGCGCTTTCTGGAAGAAAAGAAAGGAGCCGATCAGTTTGAAAGCATTAGTAAAAGTAAAAGCAGGCGTAGGTAATGTTTCTTTATTAGACATCGATGATCCACCATGTCAAGCAGATAAAGTTAAAGTAGAGGTGAAATACACCGGAATTTGTGGAACGGATCTACATATCTACCATGAAACGTTTAAAAACTATCCTCCTGTCATTATGGGCCATGAGTTCTCTGGTATTGTTTCCGAGGTAGGTACCAACATTACCAAGGTAAAGGTTGGAGATCGAGTCACAGTTCTTGGTTCCACTGCCTTAACCTGTGGAGATTGTCACTATTGTAAAACTGGCCATTATATGTTTTGCTCCAATCGAAGAGGGATGGGACATGGGGTCGACGGAAGTTTCACGAAATATGCAGTTGTTCGGGAAGATATGATTTACAAGTTACCTGACCATGTGAGTCTTGTGGAAGCTGCGATGTCTGAACCACTTGCTTGTGCCGTGCAGGCTATTGAAGAATTAACTACGATTCAAGTGGGTGATACCGTTTTACTATCTGGCCCAGGTCCAATAGGATTGATTTGCTTATCTCTTCTAGCAGTTAAAGGGTGCAAGGTGATTGTAGCAGGTACATCATCGGATGCATTGCGATTGAAGATTGCAAAAGAATTAGGTGCTGATGTCGTCGTCAATATTGATGAACAGAATCTTGACAAAATTATTGAGGACGAAACCAAGGGTTTAGGAGTAGATGTAACAGTTGAGTGTGCTGGTGCTGGTCCATCCATAAAGAGTTGTTTGAAGTCACTAAAAAAGTTAGGAAAACATATACAAGTTGGCATAGCTGGTAGAGAAATTACTTTAGATTTTGACTTAATTCTTTATAAGCAAATCAAGGTATACGGATCACTCGCACATTCGATGAAAACGTGGGATCGTGTCATCCAAATCTTAGAACAGAGGAAGGTCAACTTAACCCCAATTATTACTCATAAGCTTCCACTGTCTGAATGGGAAGAGGCATTTCAATTATGTGAGGATAAACAATGTGGAAAAGTATTACTAAGCCATGATTAAGTGGCAATTAATCCTATGATTCAATATGGAATAAAGGAGGAGAGTTGGGATGTCTAGTATAAAAGTAGAGTCTTCAGATAATCTAGACTTGGCTATTCCTAAAATTATGAGTGTAGCTTATCTACAAAAACCATTGGAAGTGAGTATTGAACAAGAGGATGTTCCGTCCGTCTCTGGGAGAGAAGTGCTTGTCAAGGTGATGGCTGTAGGGATTTGCGGATCTGATGTGCATTACTATGCTCACGGCAGGATTGGAAATAGACTTGTTACCTATCCGCATATTCAAGGACATGAATGTGCTGGAATTGTCGTTGCAACAGGAGACAAAGTGACTCGGTTTAAAGTCGGCGACCGTGTTGCGGTTGAACCAGGTGTTGCCTGCATGTCTTGTTCGTGGTGTAAGGAGGGGAGGTATAATCTCTGCCCGGATGTACAGTTTTTATCTACACCACCAGTAAAAGGGGCATTTGTTCAGTTTTTAAAGCATCCTGAAGAATTTCTATTTCCTATTCCAGAGTCACTTTCATTTGAACATGCGTCCTTAGCAGAACCTCTTTCGGTAGCCATTCATGCAGTCAACAGAGGGAAGTTAAAACCCGGATCAACTGTAGTCATTACAGGAATGGGGCCCGTTGGGTTAATGACGGTAGTAGCTGCTAAAGCTTATGGTGCAAAAGAGATTATTGTAACGGATATGGAGCCCTTACGACTAGAGACCGCTCAAAAGCTTGGTGCTACCCAAGTCATTGATATATCAAGTACAGATACAATTAAAGAGATAATGCAAGTAACCTCAGGGTTAGGGGCTGACCTAGTCTTTGAAACTTCTGGTAATGTAAGAGCCTTGCAATCTACTATAGAGATGGTCAAGCGAGGTGGTTCAGTTGTAACAATAGGCTTTCCAAATACAGAGGAAGTCCCATTGAATGTGACACTTATGCTGCAGAAGGAAATAGATCTTTTCTCTGTGTACCGATATACCAACACGTATCCATTAGCCATTAATATATTGGTAGACTTAGGCAGTCAAATCGAGCCCATTATTACGGATCGATATTCTTTAGAACAAATAAACGAGGCAATGTATCAAGCTTATGCGAATAGAAGTAATAGCTTGAAGGTAATTGTTTTTCCAAACTAATTTTTTAACTAATAGATAGTGGGCACAAGGGGAGAAGAGAAAATTTCAATAAATATTACTTATTAAAATAAAGGGGGAAATAGAAATGAAGAAACTGGTAAAAGGGACTACACTGGCAGCTGTACTAGCAATGACGTTAGCAGGATGTGGGGGTGGGGCAGAAACTCAGTCTGCCAATGCTGATGCTTCAGAAAAAAAACAAATCGTATTGGATTTAAGTATACCTGAGCCAGAAGGCGCAAAGTTCGATGTGGCAGCAAAGGCTTTCAAAGATGAATTAGAAGAATTAACCGACGATCAATTAACCGTAAAAATTCACTATAATAACTCGCTTGGTGGAGAACGAGAAGTGTTTGAATTAATGGGTATGGGCTCGTTGGATATGGCTGTTCAATCTGCTGGGCCAATGGGTAACTGGGTTTCAGAATTTAATATGTTTGATCTTCCTTTCCTTTTTGATAATCTTGAACACGCTCGAGCTGTATTAGATGGTGAAATAGGGGATGAACTTGCTCAAAAATTTGAAACAGAAACAAATGTAAAAGTACTTGGTTGGGTTGAAAATGGTTTTGTTGCAACATCTTCAAATAAACCTATTAATAGTGTGGAAGACGTAAAAGGTTTAAAAGTTCGTGTGCAGGAAAATGAGTTGCAGATTGATGCATGGAAAGCATATGGAGCGGATGCTACACCAATGGCATGGACTGAGGTGTTTACCGGATTACAACAAGGGGTTATTGATGGTCATTCTAACTCATTAGCAACCATTCAAACATCAAAGATCTTCGAAGTTCAAAGCCATGTCGCTTTATTAGGAGACCGCTATTCTCCAGGTCCGATTTCTATTAGTAAGAAAACGTTTGATAGTCTTACACCAGAGCAACAAGAGGCTGTTATTAAGGCAGCTGAGCATGCAGAACCAATTGGAAGACAAGCAAACGATGACAAAATTAATGCAGCAGCTGATTTCCTTAAAGAACAGGGCTTGGAGTTAACAGAACCTGATAAGGAATCGTTTAAAGCAAAGACCGATTCTGTATATAAGAAATGGGCACCTAAAATTGGTGAGGAAATGATTGAAAAGGTAAAGAATTTTAAGTATTAAGATCCTCTTGAGGGCAATATGAACGGTGAAAATATTGTCCTCCCCTTTAAGGAGTTGAAAAAATGAAGAGCATAAGTGGAATGTATATTCGAACCATCGATAAGTTAAACAAATTTTTTGGCTATGCCTTAGCCTGCATATTGGCATTTATGACGATTATTATCTTCTGGCAAGTAGTTGCAAGATACGTAGTAGGCTCCTCGCTGGCTTGGTCAGAGGAACTGTCACGATTCTTGATGATTTTAATGATTTTAATTGGCTCTTCCTTAGCTCTTAGAGATAACGAGTTAATATCCGTGGAAATTCTTCCGGAAGTTCTAAAAGGAAAAGCTAAAAAATGGCTAATTATCTTAGTGCATTCCATATCGACTTTCTTTTATATCGTCTTAATGTTCTATGGGTGGAAAGTAGCGCAAAGTTTCGGAAATCAAATCGCCCCTGGAACAGGAATTTCAATGTTTTTTATTTACCTTTCCTTACCTCTTGGAGGCTTACTGCTTCTATTAAATACGATTACATGTATCTTAGAACAGTTTCTAGGAAGAAAGGAGTGATGGGATGTTACCAGTATTTTTTGTGTCTCTATTTGTCTTCATATTTTTAAGCGTACCGATCGCGTTTTCTTTGGGTCTGTCAACTGTATTAGGCGTGTGGATGCATGATACCCTTCCTTTGGAGATTGTTCCTCAAAGAATATTTGTTTCTATGAATTCCTTTCCTTTGATGGCGATCCCTTTCTTTATTCTTGCTGGAAATTTAATGGGTGCAGGGAGTATGTCAAAGAGACTAGTTAATTTCGCTAGTTCACTAGTTGGCCATTTTACCGGTGGATTAGCCATGGTGGCAATTGTTACATCCATGTTTTTTGCAGCTATTTCTGGTTCGGGAGCAGCAACTACGGCGGCTATTGGATCCATACTGATTCCTGCCATGGTAGCCAGAGGTTATAAAATTGAATATGCAGCTGCCAACCAGGCGGTAGCTGGTGCTCTAGGTATTATTATTCCACCGAGTATCGCGATGATATTATATGGAGTAGCAGCTGAGGTTTCAATTGGCGATCTTTTCATAGCTGGAATTCTTCCAGGATTATTGATTACTTTTTCTCTACTGATAAGTGCCTTAATAATTGCAAAGCGAAGAGGTTACGTTGGAGAAGAACGTAAAACTTTTCCGGATATAATTAAATCGTTTAAGGAATCTATTTTAGCCTTGTTAATGCCTATTATCGTCTTAGGAGGAATCTATTCAGGAATATTCACACCAACAGAAGCATCGGTCGTTGCGGTTGTATATTCTTTTGTAGTCGGGTATTTTGTTTACCGAGATCTGACCATACAACAAGTGGCTGATACATTAAAGAAATCCGCTATAAGCAGTTCTGTCATTATGATTGTAATTGGGACTGCTGGATTATTTGGGTTCTTTATTGAAATGAATGGTGTACCGGGTATGATTTATAGTTCTATATCTGATGTCATAACAAATAAATATATCTTCTTAATTATCGTTAATATCATTTTATTTGTGGCTGGGATGTTCCTAGAGGGTGGAGCAGCAATACTAATATTTGTGCCATTATTATTAGGTACTGCAGTTAATTTAGGAATTGATCCTGTTCACTTTGGGGTCATAATGGTGTGTAACTTAGCGATTGGCCTAGTAACACCACCGGTTGGCATTGATTTATTTGTGGTATCACAGCTAACGAAGTTATCGATTGTAAGAATTGCCAAAGCAGTCATTCCATTAATTTTTATATTAATCGTAGACGTGCTAGTGATTTCTTTCTTCCCGCCACTTTCTACTTGGCTGCCATCTTTATTAAAATAGCATGATTGTTTGATTAAAAAGCAAGATAAGTTCATCTTCTTATCTTGTTTATTTTTCTCTATTTGGTAAAGCGCTTAACTAAATATAATCATTTGAACTAAAGGAGGATTTTATTATGAATTCATCGTTAAGTAAGGAAAAAATAATGCTTCTAAAAGAGAAAGCATCTGAGGCTAGGAAACTGATTATCGAGACCGTTCATCATGCAGGTGCAGGTCATATTGGTGGTCCAATGTCAGCAACCGATATTCTAACCAATTTATATTTTCATGAAATGAATATCGATCCAGATGATCCAAAAAGTGAGGAAAGAGATCGATTTGTATTGTCAAAAGGACATTCAGCGATTGGTCTCTATGCAGTTTTAGCATTGAGAGGCTATTTACCAGTTGAGGAACTCCAAACCTTTGATTCATTAAATTCCCGTCTACAGGCTCATCCAGATATGAACACTCTACCTGGTCTTGACATGTCTACTGGTTCTTTAGGTCAAGGAATCTCTGCGGCTGTTGGAATTGCGTTAGGGGCAAAGCTTCAAGGTAAAAGGTACCGAACGTTCTGCATGATTGGAGATGGAGAATCTCAAGAAGGGCAAGTATGGGAGGCTGCGGATATCGCTTCAAAATATGAACTCGATAATTTAGTTGGCATCCTTGATTATAACAAGTTGCAGCAATTTGGTTGGTGTGGAGAAGAGAAGTCTAGAAAGAGTCCAATTCATGACCCAAAAGAAAGATGGGAATCCTTTGGCTGGCACGTGATTGAAATTGACGGACATAACCAAGAGGAAATAGAGAAAGCATTCAATGAAGCAAGAGAGGTAAAGACAAAACCAGTTATGATCATTGCTAACACAGTAAAAGGTAAGGGTGTTTCATTTATGGAAAACCAATATCTATGGCATTCGCGTATCCCGACAGATGCTGAGCTAAAACAGGCGAAAAAAGAACTTGAAATGGGGGCATTGTAATGAAAAGTGTAGTTCCACAAAAAAATGTATCAATGAGAGACGTGTTTGGCGATACACTGCTTAAATTTTCATTGGAATCCAGTCGAGTGTATGCGATAGATGGTGACTTAGCGAACTCTACCAAACTAGATACAGTGGCTAATGGCAATCCAAAGAAGTTTCTACAAATGGGAATTGCTGAACAGAATATGATGAGTGTTGCTGCTGGCCTTGCGACAACGGGCTTACAGCCATGGGCATGTACATTCGCTGCCTTTTTGTCCAAACGGGCAATTGACCAAATACAAGTTCAAATTGCACAGCCAAAGCTAGATGTAAAAATGATTGGTGCTTATAGCGGTTTATTAACTGGTGTTACAGGAAAAACACACCAGGCACTTGAAGATATTGCGATCTTCCGCGCTCTTGCCAATATGGTTGTTCTTGCACCTGCAGATGCCATAGAAATGAAGCAAATGATGGAGTTTGCACATAAGTACGAAGGGCCTGTCTATATACGAATCGCACGTGATCCGTATCCTGTAATTGTTGATGGTAAATATCAATTTGAATTCGGGAAAGCTGCTACCTTAAAAGATGGAAAGGATGTAACGATTATTTCGACGGGGACACAAACATGTCGTTCATTAGCTGCTGCGGAACAATTAGATACAGAAGGGATTTCAGTCGCGGTTGTTCATATGCCTACGATCAAACCTTTGGATACTGCTGCAATTATTAAAGCAGCAAAAAGCACAGGAGTTATTGTAACCGCTGAGGAACATAGTATTTATGGTGGATTAGGAAGTGCAGTGGCAGAGGTACTAGTTGAAGAATGTCCAGTACCGATGTTACGTGTAGGTGTAAGAGATGTAAACTCTGAATCTGCGAATAATGACGACTTGCTTGAAAAGTATGGGCTTTCTGAAGGACATATTGTAAGAACAGTGAAAGAAGCATTGAAGAAGAAACAAAAATAAACAAATGAGAGGGGACTGGAAAGGATGCAAACGAGTATCGTAACGGAAAAGCTTTTTATAGATGGAAAGTGGATCGAAACGTCAAACACACACAAAGTGTATAACAAATTCACGGGTGAGCTTTTTTCAGAAATTTGTGTAGCTGATGAATTGAGAATAAATCAGGCAGTTGAAGCAGCGGTCCATGCACATAAACATACGCAGTTTCCAGCCGATTTCCGCTACCAAGTATTGATGAAAACGGCTGAACTATTGTTACAGGATGTTGATGCTTTAGCAGAGATTATTGCGAAGGAAGGGGGAAAGCCGATCACTGATGCTAAGGCAGAAGTGAGACGTTCAGCCTCTACCCTACAGATCGCTGCAGATGAAGCAAAAAAGCTAGTGGGTGAAATCATCCCGAACTACAATGTACAAGGCCGCTTTCTTTATACAATTAAAAAACCGGTCGGAGTAGTCGCAGCGATTACACCGTTTAATTTCCCACTGAATTTAGTAGTTCATAAAGTTGCACCTGCACTTGCAGCAGGTAATCCAGTGATTCTAAAACCAGCATCCGACACAGCCACCATTGCTATTAAACTATGTGAATTGTTAGAACAAGCCGGTGTTCCTAAAGGTTACTTACACTGTGTAATAGGAAGCGGTGGAACTGTAGGGGAACAGCTTTTAAACGATGAAAGAATTTCTCATTATACATTTACTGGATCACCAGCAGTAGGAAAGCATATACAAAAAACGATTGGTTTAAGAAAAGCGACATTGGAGCTTGGGTCAAACTCTGCTACGATCGTTCATGGAGATGCGGACATTTCGAAAGCAGCCGCAAAACTTGCTAAGATGGCATTTGCACATGCTGGACAAATATGTATTTCAGTACAGAGAATATTTGTTCAAAACTCAGTAAAGGAAAAGTTTCTTGAACTATTTTTAAACGAAGTATCTCGCCTAAAGGTAGGAGATCCTCTCGACCCAGAAACCGTTGTTGGTCCGATGATAAGTGTAAAAGAAGCGAAGCGAATTGAGCAGTGGGTAGAGGAAGCTGCATCTGCTGGTGCAGAAATACTAACAGGCGGAAAACGTGAGGGAAGTATTTATTATCCGACAGTCATTACAAATATAAAAAAGGGAATGAAAGTGGCAGACGAAGAAGCATTCGCTCCAGTAGTAACTGTGACCACGTACGAAACCTTAGAAGAGGCGATTGAATTGGTGAATGATTCAAAATATGGCCTTCAAGCTGGTATTTACACATCTGATTTAAGTCTTTCTTATAAAATTCCATACCTTCTTGAAGTTGGTGGAGTTGTAATCAACGATACTTGCTGTTTCCGGACAGATCAGATGCCATATGGTGGAGTAAAAGAAAGTGGGAATGGCAAGGAAGGTCCAGCTTACGCCATTCAGGAACTTGTTGAAACAGTAACTGTCGTAGTAAACCTCGAAGATTAATATAATCTATAAATAAATATTTTAGAAGGGTTGGTTAAAAATGAAAACCTTTAAGATTGCCGTCATCCCAGGTGATGGAATCGGTCCCGAAGTGATTAATGAAGGAATCAAGCTGATGACTCGAATCGCTGAATTGGACGGACGAATGAAATTCCAATTTACACATTTCTCATGGGGATGCGAATATTATTTGAAGCATGGGAGGATGATGGATGAGGATGGTATTGAACAGTTGAAAAGCTTTGATGCCATCTATCTTGGGGCAGTTGGCTATCCAGGTGTTCCAGATCATATTTCACTTTGGGATCTCCTTTTAAGAATCCGTAAAGAGTTTGATCAATACGTAAATATTCGCCCTATTACTCTTTTAAACGGTGCACCTTGTCCCATAGTAGGAGGAAGTAAAGATACGATTGATATGCTCTTCATCAGAGAGAATAGTGAGGGAGAGTATGCAGGAGCTGGAGACTGGCTTTTCAAAGGAAAGCCTCAGGAAGTGGTTCTCCAGACAGGTGTCTTTTCAAGAGTAGGTACCGAGCGAATTATTCGTTATGCATTTGAAACAGCATCTAGAGAAGGAAAGACTCTAACTAGTATTAGTAAAGGAAATGCCCTGAACTATTCAATGGTATTCTGGGATCAAGTGTTTGAGGAAGTGGGTAAGGAATACCCAAATGTTCAAACCTACTCCTATTTAGTGGATGCAGCAGCTATGTTTATGATTAAGGATCCAAAGAGATTTGAAGTAGTAGTAACTTCGAACTTATTCGGTGATATACTAACCGATTTGGGAGCGGCACTGGCAGGAGGATTAGGATTGGCGGCTGGAGCTAATATTAATCCAGAAAGAAAGTACCCTTCCATGTTTGAACCGATTCATGGATCAGCACCAGATATTGCTGGAAAGGGCATGGCAAACCCACTAGCAGCTATTTGGTCTGCCAGTCAAATGTTTGACTTCTTTGGTTTCGAGGATATTGGGAAGCAGATCCTCCATTCCATGGAGAAAACACTAGAAGAGGGTTCAATACTTACTCCAGATTTGGGTGGTTATGCTTCTACTTCAGAGGTTGGGGCAAGTGTGGGTGAAATATATACGGAAATGATAAAATCACGGACATCAGTATGAAACATAACCTAAACAACAGATAAAAGTGATAGTTAGACCTCGAATTTAGTTCTATTGAAGTAGATGATAATTTAGAATAGTACAAGTAAATTAAAGGGGGTTGGTAGTTAAAGAATTACCAACCCCCTTTTTCTGTTTAAAAAGGAAGAAAATCCATTTAAGGAAAGTGGATGGTGTGATCTTATTGAAATAGGATGGGTAAGAATCATGCATTGTATGGTATTATTCGAATATAAAAAACCAACATACAATTATTATATTAAACCACCTATGGAGATGATAAGCATGGTCTGGACTATTTTGTTTTTAATTCTTATAAGTCTAGTAAAAGTATTACCAACCGTTCTTCCACTAGGAGCAGTGGAATGGATTATGAGTAAGTTTGCAACTCATGCGAAGCTTGATGATCAAAAGGTTTCAGTAACTATAGATAATTTTTCTTTAGATCATGAAGAGAAGATGGTATTTATTAAGTACTTTAATGAAGCGATCTTTATGGAGAAATATTATATTTATCCAGGAACAGAACAGTCATTTTTACCACCAGAAAAGAATGGAAAACACATCATTATTGACGCGAAAATGGGGAACATCGATGTAAGACTATATCTATATAATGAAAGAAACTCAATCGATGTAGTCAAACAGTTCAAGAAAAAGGTAATAGTATATAATATCCATTCAGAAAATTTACAAGAGTACTTTATAGCAAAAGGTGAGAGAGTCATTTAATCTTTAACAAAAACGAAAGGAATCACCAATGTAGGTGCCTTTCGTTTTTTTATTATTTTTTTAGCTTTACAAACGCTCGTTTTAATCTTTGTACCCCTTCAGAAATGAGATGGGAGTCTACTCGACCAAAGGTAAGCCGAATATAGCCTTTTTCTGATCCAAAAAGAGAACCAGGAACGAAAGCCACCCCATTACGTAACGATTCTTCAAGCAGATGAAATTCATTTACATCTCCATGCAAGCTACACCAAATATGGATTCCACCCTCAGGAACATGGAAAGATAATTCGCTGGTAAGCTCTTCTTTTAAGGAAGAAATAAGAATATTTCTTTTCTCTGTTAGTAGTGCTTTTAAAGATTTTAGGTTTTGATCAAAGTAATGTGACTGTATATATTCACTTGCCAACCATTGTGGGAAAATACTATGTCCAAAATCAATCTGTTGTTTGGCATCTGCTAGACGCTGAATAATTTTATCCGGACCAATAATCCAACCAATTCTTAATCCAGAAGCTGCAATCTTAGAAAAAGAACTGATATATAAAACACTTCCTGTTTCGTCAATAGACTTCAGGGAAGAGGTATCGATTTCTTCTGAAAAGGATATAAGACTATAAGGATCGTCCTCCACCACTGGAATCCCTAGTTCATTTGTAATTTCTAGTACTCTTTTTCTTTTTTCAATAGGCAGAATGGTACCAGTTGGATTTTGAAAAATGGGATTTAAAAATAGCATTTTAATATTATGCTTTTGATGCAATTTTATAATATCCTCTGGATTCATCCCATCTTCATTGACAGGAAGTTTAAAGGTTTTTAACCCCATTGTTCGAAAGATAGGGAGGGAGTGGGCATAAGAAGGATCCTCATACGCGATAGCATCTCCCTTTTCTAATAAACATTGAGCAACTAAATACAATGCCTGTTGTGCTCCTGACGTAATAAGAATAGATTGACTCGAGCAATCGATATGTTTATGTGTTTTTAAATGAGCAACCAAGCTATTGCGAAGCTCAAGGTTTCCTTGTGGATGGTCATATCCTAATGATTGTTGGAAATCATTCTTTGATAAGATTTCTTTGAACATCTTGGTCGGCATTAAATCACTTGCTAATTCCCCGCTAGCAAAGTTAATTAAATTTTTTTCTAACACTTCATCCCTGATCTGTTGAAACAAAGGTAGATTAGGTAAAAAAGAGCCGCGTTCAACATAGAGATCCCAGTTTGGGACCCTTGATCGAGTTAACCCCCAAACATCTGAGTGTACCCTTGTTCCACTCCCTTTGATCCGTTCAATCATGCCATTCGAATATAATACATCATAGGCTGTTACAATAGTCGCTCGATTCACTTCTAATTCTTTTGCTAACTTTCGTTCAGAAGGCAGAATGGTTCCAGGGGGATACTCTCCGTAGGCAATTCTCTTTTGAATATAATTAGCTATTTGTTGATAAATAGGGATATCTAATTGTTTGTCTGGTCTCCATTCCATTGTCTTCACCATCATTGAATTTAAGATACTTTATTATATCGAAGGAAGGAAGAATAAGAAAATATTTACCCTTTATTTCAAAGTTTCTTCTGATTGGATGGCCAGTAATTTGGAAAATTGGATGGGTTAAATGAGTGGGTTGATCTGTATAATTGAGATAAGAGTATTTTTGATTAATTTGTCAACAAGAGGTGTATGATGTTATTTCTTATTATTTTAGTATTTTTAGTCCTGATAATCTCAGTCATACTTACGTTAGTAATAACAGGGAAGAGCGACGAAAACTATAGGAGTTCTGTCAAGAGGAATACTATAAACCTCTCCCTTATCTATATAGTTATTATTGTCTTGTCATTAATTGCCCTTGGTGGCTATATATGGTGGCAAACGTAAATTTTATAAAAACTAATACTGAACTACCAATGACTTTTTGGTGGTTTTTCTATTTCACTTGACAATAGAGGTCTAACTGGAGTAATTTATCTAATAGGGTTAGATAAATTAGAAGGGAGCTTACGATGGATTATAAAGAGTTGGCGGAAGAACTGTTACGTAATATGACGAGAACAGCTAAGATGCCATTTCAGAAAAAAGTAGAAGATATTTCACATGGAGAGAAGAAAATTTTAGGATTCCTTACGTTTGCCAAGAGCAGTGCTACTTCAGGTGAACTGAGTGAGGCATTATATCTTACGACTCCTCGTGTGGCATCGGCACTGAATAGCTTGTCCAAAAAGGGATTTATTCAGCGAAGCAGAGACGCTAATGATAAACGCATTGTCATTGTCACCATTACTGAAGAGGGAACTCACTTTATGGAGGAAGAACGCAAAGAGGCGTTAATGATGATTGAGCAAACACTTGAAAAGCTTGGAGAACATGATGCGAAAGAATTTGTTCGTATCTTAAAAAGAATAACCGACATTACTATTGAAAGTGAGTAAAACATGATGCAGGCACAAAGTATTCGTCTGCTTTTTATTAATAAAGTATCTAACACTATTAGATTTATAGAGAGATCTACTGTTAGGGGGTATATGAATGATAAAAATATTTAAGCATCTTCAGGGCAAAGACTGGTTATTAATTATGTGTAGTTTGGTGTTTATTATTGCACAGGTTTGGCTTGATTTAAAGCTCCCTGACTATATGTATGAAATAACCATGCTCGTCCAGACAGAAGAAAGTAAAATGAGTGAGGTTCTCGTTCAAGGGGGATACATGCTTCTTTGTGCAGTGGGCAGTATGATAGCGGCAATGATTACTGGCTTTTTTGCCGCAAAAGTTGCAGCGGGATTTTCTGTTCGTCTCCGAGGAATGGTATTTGAAAAAACCATGTCTTTTTCGATGGAAGAAATCAATGGTTTTTCTACATCTAGTTTGATCACTCGATCAACCAACGATATTACACAAATTCAATTGTTGATCGCTACTGGACTTCAAGTACTGGTCAAAGCTCCAATTTTAGCGGTTTGGGCTGTTTTTAAAATTATGGGTAAAAGCTGGGAGTGGACAGCTGCCACAGGGTTCGCCGTTTTATTTCTTATAGTGATGCTTTCAATCATAATTATTGTCGCCTTGCCGAAATTTAAAGTGATTCAGACTTTAACTGATAACCTTAATCGTGTAACAAGGGAACACTTGACCGGGATTCGCGTTGTTCATGCCTACAACGCTGGAGCCTATCAGGAAGAGAAATTTGAACAAGCGAACAATGATCTCACGAATACGAATTTATTTACAAGCCGAGTGATGGCAATATTGATGCCAACGATGGGACTCATCATGTCTGGTCTCGGTCTAGTCATTTATTGGATTGGAGCCTTTTTAATCAACCAGGCTGCCATACCTGATCGATTATCCTTGTTCTCAGAAATGGTTGTATTCTCGTCATATGCAGTGCAGGTAATCATGGCCTTTATGATGCTTTCGTTTGTGTTTATTATGCTTCCTCGGGCATCTGTCTCTGCTAAACGTATTAACGAAGTACTAAATACAAAGGCAAAAATTATAGATGGAAACTTGACGGATGGAAAGGAAGGTCTTTCCGGAGAAATTGAATTCCGTAATGTTAGTTTTAAATACCCAGACGCAAAAGACTATATTCTTCGTAACATCAGTTTTTCAGCTCATAAAGGAGAAACGGTGGCAATTATTGGGTCAACCGGTAGTGGGAAAACTTCATTAGTAAATTTGATCCCACGATTTTATGATGCTATGGAGGGAGAAATTTTCATTAATGGAGTGAACGTAAAAAATTATTCTCAGGAAGCATTACACGATAAGCTAGGGTATGTATCTCAAAAAGCTGTTTTATTCAGAGGTACCGTGTCTTCCAATGTAGCATACGGCCACAACATAGACATCGTATCAGAAGAAACAAGTATTAAAAAAGCGATAGAAATTGCACAAGCAACAGAGTTTGTTGAAAAAATGGAGAATCAGTACGAAGGTGAGATTGCTCAAGGTGGTACAAATATTTCTGGAGGACAGAAACAAAGATTGTCTATCGCACGCGCGATTTTCAAACAACCTGAAATTTATTTGTTCGATGATTCATTTTCTGCATTAGATTATAAGACAGATCGAATATTGCGTTCGTTACTGAAAAAAGAAATTAAGGATGCCACAACGATCATCGTTGCACAACGAATAGGTACGATTAAAGATGCAGACCGAATTGTTGTTTTAGACGATGGGGAAGTCGTCGGCATGGGAACGCATCAAGAGCTTATGATCAATTGCGAGGTATATCAAGAAATTGCGTATTCTCAGTTGTCAAAGGAGGAGCTTGAAATTGGGTAAGAAAAATCATAAAACTAATGCAATGAAGCATCCTCAACACGGGGGAGCACCCTCTTCAAATGGGATCAATAAGGCCTCCTTAAAGCAACTCATATCGTATTGTAGAGCATATATACCAATCATAACTGTTGCCTTAGTCCTTGCTATGCTAGGGTCAGTTTTCAATATCGTTGGACCAGAACTGCTTAGTCAAATTACCGATTTCATTACAGAGGGCTTGATGACCAAAATTGATCTTGATGCTGTGGTTAAAATCGCAACGATTCTTGCTTTTCTATATGGGTTAGGGTTTATTTTTAACTACATCCAAGGGTATATTATGGCCACTGTCACACAGAGAGTGTCCAAAAAATTACGTACAGAGATTTCAACGAAAATCAATCGATTACCACTCAAGTATTTTGACTCAACAAGTACAGGTGATGTCCTTAGCCGTGTAACAAATGATGTTGACATGATTGGACAGACGATGAATCAGAGTTTAAGTACATTGGTATCAGCTATTACTATGTTTGTTGGCTCACTGATCATGATGTTTTACACGAACTGGATTATGGCTCTTTCAGCTGTACTTTCTACCATTTTAGGGTTTGCACTCATGACGTTCATCATTTCAAAATCTCAAAAATACTTCGCCCAGCAGCAAAAAGAACTAGGGAAATTGAATGGTCATATTGAAGAGATTTATACGGGACATCATGTTGTGAAGGTATATAACGGAGAGAAAGAAGCAAAGGAAACGTTCCGTGAAATTAACACACGCCTATACAATAGTGCATGGAAATCTCAATTCATGTCTGGTCTAATGATGCCGCTCATGATGTTTGTTGGTAACTTCGGATATGTGGTGGTTTGTTTAGTCGGAGCTGTGCTTGCTGTTAATGGTAGTATCTCATTTGGGGTGATTGTTGCCTTTATGATTTACATTCGTCTCTTTACACAGCCATTATCACAGCTTGCACAAGCAGCTACAAATCTTCAGTCCACAACCGCTGCGAGTGAACGTGTATTCGAATTTCTTGGAGAAGAAGAACTGGCAAATGAAAGTGGCAAAACACTCAGACTCGAAAGTGCAAAAGGTGATGTGGAGTTTAAGCATGTGAACTTTGGATATAATCGAGACAATATGGTTATTAAGGATTTTTCCACAAAGGCAAAGGCAGGACAAAAAGTGGCAATTGTCGGCCCAACAGGTGCTGGTAAGACCACTTTGATTAATCTATTGATGCGTTTTTATGAAGTGAATGGTGGAGAAATTTTAATCGACGGTGTTCCAACAAGTAATCTTACACGACAAAATATTCATCAACTATTCTGTATGGTACTTCAAGATACATGGTTGTTTGAAGGAACGATAAGAGAAAATATTGTTTACTCTCGAAAAGGAGTTTCAAATGAACAGGTAGAGGAAGCCTGTAAAGCAGTGGGTTTACATCATTTTATTACAACTCTTCCTCATGGGTATGACACTGTATTAGACGATAAAGCCAATCTTTCAGCGGGGCAAAAACAGTTAATTACCATCGCTCGTGCCATGGTGGAGGATGCTCCGTTGCTAATCCTTGATGAAGCAACAAGTTCCGTTGATACTCGTACAGAATTATTGATTCAGGAGGCAATGGATAAGCTGACAGTGGGCAAAACTTCATTTGTTATTGCACATAGACTTTCGACAATCAAGAATGCAGACTTGATTCTAGTAATGAAGGATGGAGACATTATCGAAAGTGGGAAGCATCAAGAATTGCTTCTGAAAAACGGATTTTATGCAGATTTATATAATAGTCAGTTTGAAGATGCATCATAATAATATAATAAACACCCTGGAAGATCCATTTCTCCAGGGTGTTTATTATTTATTGAAGCATATGCTTTCTCTGATTTTCTTCCATTAAAAATTGAATAAAATGATTGATCGCACGAGCGTTTGGCTGTTCTTTTATAAGATTAATATATTCTTTCTTATGGTAATCAGTGGCGACTTCACTATTCTTAATTCGATCAATAATGTATGCCGAACTTTGCTTCTGAATTTCTTTTTGGTGGAATCTTAGCTCCCGAAATAAAGCGAATCCGAGTGCACCGATTGCAGCGTAGATAAGGATGGTAGGAAGGGTATCCTGAGTAATCTCACCGAAAAATAATACATATCCAAGATTAAATAGTGATACCCAAATTAAGGGCATGGTCCATAAAGCGTATCTAGATACTTTCTTCATTAATGGAGAAAGTTTTTCCTGCATGAGTTCGATTTCTTTTTTAATATAATTGGGCATATCCTTCGTGAAAAGGTTCATTTTTTTCTTCCTTTCCCTTTTTTAATGGATAAAAACAAAAAAGACCTTTACCAAAATAAATTGGTAAAGGTCTTGCTAACAACAGTAGTTGCCAACAAAGCCGAGAGCTAGATGCTCCGTAATGACGACCTTGCTGTTAAAGCTACTCCCCTTTAGGAGTATGAAATTAATAATTTTATTATAGGGAAATTTGGTGTTTCTGTCAATTTGGAAACGTGATTAGTTTTGTATAAAAATGGTATAATGATTGAAATGAAATAACTGAGAAGGGTGGGGGAACGATGTCTATAGAGATTCATACATTTCCAAATCTTGAAACGGATAGATTAGTTTTGAGAAAAATTACAAAAGACGATGCTAGTAATATACTTAGCTATCTTTCTGATAACGAAGTAATGAAATATTATGGATTGGAACCCTTTAAATCTATCAACGAGGCATTGGACGAGATATCATGGTATCAATCCCTTGAAAAGAACAATAAAGGATTAAGATGGGGAATTACGTTAAAAGAAGAGGGAATTGTTATTGGTAGTTGTGGTTTTCATAACTTTGTTTCTCAACATTTCCGTACAGAGATTGGATTTGAGTTAAGCAGAGATTACTGGGGAAAAGGAATAGCTGGAGAGGCATTAAAAACAATCATTGCCTATGGTTTTCAACAATTTGGGTTTCAAAGGATAGAAGCGTTAATTGAACCTCCTAACCTTTCATCCCAAAGGTTAGTGGAGAAACAGGGATTTATTAGAGAAGGTTTACTTAGAAAATATGAGTATACTCGCGGGAAATTTGATGATTTATATATGTATTCATTGTTAAGGGAGGATTTTTCTAAATTGGAATGAGGATTAATCCGACCTTTGTTGAGTGGACTGCCATCCAGGTAGTCCTATTTTTTTATTTAAATATCAATCTAGTTGAAAAATATTCTCAATTACTGTTGACATTATTTGTGTATCCATATAACATAAGGATATGAAAATGATAATCATTATCAATACATAAAAAGGAGATATGAAAAAATGAAAAAATTAGGTTTATCTTCTCTTATTTTCACCATGCTGTTTCTACTAGCGGCTTGTGGAAGTAAGGAGGAAGCGAGTACAACCACTAACGGAAGCACGGAAGCAGTAGAAGAATCAAAGGAAGTTACGTTCACACATGAATACGGTGAAGTAACACTTGAGAAAAATCCTGAGAAAGTAGTTGTTTTTGACTTTGGAATACTAGATGCATTAGATGCGTTAGGTGTAGAAGTAGCTGGACTTCCGCAAGCGATTGTACCTGAAAGTCTAGAAAAGTACAAAGGCTCAGAATATACAAATGTAGGTAGTTTAAAAGAACCTGACTTTGAAGCGATCCATGAATTACAGCCAGATGTGATTTTTATTTCAGGAAGACAAGCTGAGTTATATGATCAATTTGCTGAGATTGCCCCAACCATATTTGTTGCTGTTGATTATGCGAATTACATTCCTTCTCTAGAAGAAAACTTCAACCTTTTAGCTGAACTGTTTGAAAAAGAGGCTGTACTAAAATCTAAGATGGAAGAGCTACAATCAAGTATTGATGAGGTAAATAAAGAAGCATCTGCGTCTGAAAGTAAAGCTCTGATTTTACTAGCTAATGAAGGAAAAGTAAGTGCGTACGGACCTGGTTCACGTTACGGTTTCGTTCATGATGTGTTTGGCTTTAAGGCAGTAGATGAAAATATAGAGGTTTCTCAGCACGGTCAAAGTATAACGTTTGAATACATTCTCGAGAAAAATCCAGATGTTATTTTTGTTATTGACCGCTCTGCTGCTGTCGGTGGAGAAGTAGGAGCGAAAGAAACAATTGAAAACGAACTTGTTATGAAAACAAACGCCTATAAAAATGGGAAGATTATATACCTAGATGCAGTTAACTGGTATATTGCTGGGAATGGTATTAGTTCTACACAAGCAATGACGGAAGAAGTAAAAGCAGCACTAGAATAATGAGGAAAGCCGGGACAAATGTTCCGGTTTTTTGTTAGGATTAGATTAATAGTAATTGACAGCCCTTTTATCATAGATGACAGCGGTTTTATAAAAATGAGTTTTTCTA
The DNA here is from genome assembly GCF_042433785.1 of Robertmurraya beringensis. Taxonomy (NCBI): domain Bacteria; kingdom Bacillati; phylum Bacillota; class Bacilli; order Caryophanales; family Bacillaceae; genus Robertmurraya; species Robertmurraya beringensis. Next base: position 28,664 of record NZ_JBHLUU010000106.1, read on the forward strand.
GGCCTGCTTTTATAGTTAGGGCCTTTACCAATTGCATTGAACCTTTAAGGAGAACCCGTCAACAAATTGCAAATGAAAAATAAACGGAGAAATTCCGGTTAATTAGGGAAATACCGATATTTCCCTAAAAATAAAGGGAGTTTTTCCGGTTAAACTATCAAAATCTTTGGATTTTGTCATATTCAGAGCAGTTAGTCGGAATATCTCCGCTTATATCTGCTTTCTAAGCCTCCTCAATAGACATTAGCCGGAAATTCTCCGCCTATGAATTCCTGTTTTTTCACTTTTTACACTTCAAAAGTGAACCCGTAATAGGTAGGTCCACACGCTTTTATCATGATTTCTTCATAGTGTCGTCATTTTTCTGACATAATGTTTTGTTATGATTTAAAAAACAATAAGACATACACTTATGGGGGATTAAAATGCAAAGAGATTTATTATTAGTAGATCAATTGTTGTCACAAATTAAGATAACTTCAAATAGAGAGAACAAACCTGTAACCATTCACGGTAGCGCCAAGGATCTACGATGTATCGGAGTGGGGACAGATGCCGCGGTATTTCAGTATATTCATAACCCAACATACGCATTTAAACTGTTTGCTGATGATAAAAAAGGAAAAATTCAAATCGAAGCTTCTGTATATGAAGTTTCAGCGGGGGCATCGTACTTTCCTAAATGTTATGCCGCAAATGATCGATATTTAGTCTTAAGCTTTGAATCTGGCATTACACTGTATGATTGTCTCATTCAGGGAATTCGTATTCCATCACAAGTCATACAAGATGTTGAAAAGGCAAGAGAATACGCTAGGAAAAATAATTTAAATCCTCGTGATATTCATTTGAAAAATATTTTACTTCAAAATGGTCGAGCAAAAGTCATTGATGTGTCTGAGTATATGAACAAAGGAAATGATCATCGATGGGAGGATCTGAAAAAAGCTCATGATGAATACTATCCTTTGATTGAAGGTAAAGCAGTACCGTCTTTACTTTTGGAAACCATTCAAAGTTGCTATAACAATAGACAATCATCTTCAATGGAAGAGTTTATGAAGGAAATATTTAAGACGAAAGTGTTAAGTCCTTTTCGTGTACCTGAGGAGGTGTAGCAAGTGTTTTAATTGACAGTTATTTAGGGTCGCTATATTATATAAATGTGAGGTGACTAAATAATGGAATCACAGGAAAAACAATTAGAGCAATTTGTAGATTGTGTTCAAGCGATTGGTCGACACATGAAGAGGAGTCAAAGGAATAGTCAAGACGGAACGGAGATTACGAAGACACAATGGCTTATTTTACGTTTTCTAGCGAAACAGAATGGATGTACAATTGGTCAGCTTGCGGAACGGCTAGAAGTTCGTTCAAGTTCCATGTCTCAAATGATTGATCGATTAGAGCTAGCTGGAACAGTTTACCGTGAACCGGATAAAAATGATGCAAGAACACGCATCGTAAAATTAACTGAGGCTGGAAAAGAAATGATTTCTAAAATGAAACATTCCCGAATGGAGATGATAGCTGGTCCATTTAATCAGCTTACCCAGGAGGAACAGAACACGCTGGTTGAAATTATGATGAAAATGACAACAAATCTCAAGCTACATGGTTCACGTTGTAAAGAATGATAATAACATTATTACAGGGCTATATAGCCGGCAACTTAGTTAAGTTCGCTATATAATATAAGAAAGAAACTAAGTAATCTCAACCATATTGTCACCTTTATTTAGGGTCCCTGTAGTATCTATGGATTTACGTAATTAGTAGATAACAAAGGATATTATTATGAGCTTTATACTAGTCAGTTTAAACGTGTAAGTTAAATGTAAAGAACATAGGGGAGGAAACTAAATTGAACATTTTAGAAAATATTTATTCTAGACGAAATATTAAAAAATTTAAACCAGATATGGTTGAACCAGAACAAATCAACAAATGGTTAGAAGCTGGAACGATGGCTCCTAATCATAAGATGACCCAGCCATGGGAAGTGTATATGATTGGATCAGAAACAAGAACAAAATTAAATCATAAAACAAATTTTTGTCAGGCACCTGTTGTACTAGCGATCCTATCCAAACATGGATCAACGGAAATAGAGACGTATGAAAATGTTCTTGCCACCGCTTGTTTTGTCCAAAACGTTAATTTAGCTGCTTGGGCAGAAGGTGTTGGAACTTTCTGGTCTTCCATGGGTAATGCAGCTAAAAATCGTGAAATCATGGGCATTCCAGATGGGTACGATGTGATTGGGGTGTTTGGGTTTGGTTATCCAGAAGAGATTAGTCAACCAAAAGAAAGAACGTCTATACAGGAAAAAATGAAGTATCTTCCATAAAAAATAGTGACTTGAAAGCAGTGTCTCCTAGAGGGAGGTCACTGCTTTTTTATTGAAGAATATGGTTGACTTTAAAATATAGTATTTCCTCTAAATCTATTAAAGTGTAAAATAATGTTGAATAATGAAAGGGGATACATACCTTGAATCCAAAATACCTAGATTTACTGGCCCAAAAATATGATAGTGAAGAAAAAGTAGTAACGGAAATTATTAATCTTGAAGCGATCCTTAATCTTCCAAAGGGAACAGAACATTTTGTCAGTGATTTACATGGGGAGTATCAAGCTTTTCAACATGTGTTAAGAAATGGATCGGGAAATGTCAAGGAAAAAATAAAAGATCTGTTTCAAGATGTTTTAACTGAAAAAGAGATGAATGAGTTTGCTACATTAATCTATTATCCTGAAGAAAAATTACAGTTAGTAAAAAATACTTTTATAAGTGATCAAGAAGTTAACCAGTGGTATATAGTCATCATCTATCGTATGATAAAGCTCATATCTTATGCCTCTTCCAAATATACACGTTCGAAATTACGTAAAGCATTGCCCAATCAATTTGTTTACATAATTGAAGAGTTACTTTATAAAGCAGATGATTCCAACAATAAGGAACAATATTATACGAAGATTGTTCAACAAATTATTTCCTTAGGACAGGCAGAAAAGCTCATAACTGGTCTAGCTTATACGACTCAAAGATTGGTCGTTGACCATCTCCATGTAGTTGGGGATATTTATGACCGTGGACCTGAACCAGATAAAATTATGGAAACTCTCATCAATTATCATTCTGTTGATATTCAATGGGGAAATCATGATGTTCTATGGCTAGGTGCATTTGCTGGTTCAAAGGTTTGTCTCGCTAATATTATTCGTATCTGTGCCAGGTATGATAATTTGGATATTATTGAAGATGTATATGGAATCAATCTTAGGCCGCTTCTTAATCTGGCTGAGAAATACTATAATGACAATCCCGCTTTTAGACCAAAGGCGCATTCAGATAAGAAACTGACAGATCATGAACGACTACAAATTACAAAAATTCATCAAGCCATTTCCATGATTCAGTTTAAACTAGAGATGCCGATCATAAAGAGACGCCCGAACTTTAATATGGCAGAGAGACTTCTGCTTGAGAAAATTGATTATGACAAAAATGAAATTACAATCAATGGGAAAACATACCAACTGGAAAACAGCTGCTTTGCTACAGTGAATCCAGAACAACCCGATCAATTACTAGAGGAAGAAGCTCAAGTGATTGAAAGACTGCTATTTTCTGTCCAGCATTCCGAAAAGTTAGCAAGGCATATGAATTTTCTAATGAAAAAAGGCAGTCTTTATTTGAGATATAACGGAAACTTATTAATCCATGGCTGTATTCCTTTAGATGAAGAAGGAAATATGGAGAAAATGGTGATTGAAAATACAACCTATGCCGGTCGGGAATTACTTGATAAATTTGAACATTATTTACGTCATGCTTTTGCTCATCCTGAAAAGACAGATGACCTGGCGACAGATATGGTCTGGTATTTATGGACAGGAGAGTATTCCTCTCTCTTTGGAAAAAGGGCCATGACCACCTTTGAGCGCTACTTTATTAAAGAAAAGGAAACCCATAAAGAGAAAAAGAACCCTTACTACCATTTACGGGAAAACGAGGACCTCTGCCGTAGAATTTTAGAGGAGTTTGATTTGAATCCAGAACAAGGTCACATTATTAATGGTCATACACCAGTAAAAGAAATTGAAGGAGAAAATCCTATTAAAGCCAACGGTAAGATGCTTGTCATCGATGGAGGATTCTCCAAAGCATATCAATCAACAACAGGGATAGCGGGTTACACGTTATTATATAATTCCTACGGTATGCAGCTTGTTGCACACAAGCAATTTAATTCAAAACAAGATGTACTTTGTAATGGAACAGATGTTTTATCAGTAAAAAGATTGGTAGATAAAGAACTAGAGAGAAAAAAGGTTATAGAAACAAATGTTGGAGAAGAGTTATTACAGGAAATATCTATTTTAAATAGTTTGCGTGAATACCGTTATATGAAATAAGCAGGAACAGTGCTCACTGTCCTGTTTTTTTTTACATGAACTTGTACTCTTTAAGGTTTTGTTAAGGTTAATACAACATAATAGGCTCAACAAGTAAAAAAGGAGCCGAATAATGAAAAAAAATAATAGATTTACAAAGTGGATGGCACCATTAGTATGTGCTGGCATGTTAGTTGCATGCAGCAATAGTGAGGAGTCAGTTACTTTAACTAGTACCTCTTCTGGAGTAAATATTGACACGTTAAGTACAATTGGTAACGGAAATATTCAAACGGTTGTAAGTGAGCTTGCAACCTACAGCGATGATGACCTTTATACAGAGTGGGAAAATGAGGATCCAACGTATATTCAATTGAATGAGGGGACAGCCACTTATGAAGGATCAGGAGCTGTCGTTGTGTCTGAAAGCACTATTTATATCCGTACGGGTGGGGTATATGTTATAAGTGGAACATTAGATGATGGACAAATCGTTGTAGAAGCGGAGGATAAAAGTACCGTTCGACTCGTCTTAAGTGGAGTAGACATTCATAGCAGTACTTCCGCTCCTATTTATGTGAAGGATGCTGAAAAGACGGTGATATCCTTACCGGAGGGGACAGAGAATACCATTTCTGATGGAACGCAGTATGTATACGATGATAAAGAAGAAGAGGAGCCCAATTCCGCCATTTTTAGTAAAGATCATTTAACCATTAATGGTCAAGGAAAGCTTACTGTAGAGGGTAACTTTAATGATGGAATTATTGGAAAAGATGAGCTAAGAATTACAGGTGGAAATATTGTAGTAACAGCTAAAGATGATGCTATTGTTGGACGAGACCTAGTAGCTGTCCAGGATGGGATTTTAACGCTTACAGCAGGCGGTGATGGAATCAAATCAACTAATGATGAAAATGCTGAAAAAGGAAATATTGCCCTTGAAGGTGGAACATTTACCATTGTAGCAGACAATGATGGTATACAAGCGGAAACTTCCCTGTATGTATTAGAAGGAGATTATAACATTGTAACTGGTGGTGGAAGTCCTGAAACCATTGGAATAAATGAGTATGCTAATGGAGGACACTCCGAGGACTCCACAACCTCTACAGAAACAAGCAGTGCAAAAGGTCTGAAGGCGACAACGGAGCTTGCGATTGGTGGAGGGACATTTGTAATTGATTCATATGATGATGCCATTCACAGTAGCAATAGTGTTTTATTAGAAGCCGGGGAAATGACAATTGCATCAGGAGATGATGGGATTCACGCCGATTCATCGGTAGTAACTAAGGGTGGAAATCTTACAATTACCAAGACTTATGAAGGAATCGAAAGTAAAATTGTGGCCATTGCTGGTGGTACGATCGACATTACCTCTGCTGATGATGGACTAAATGTGGGTGGCGGAGCGGATTCCTCAGGTGACAACATAGAAGAAAGCGCAGCTGGGGATCATCTTATTCAGATTACAGGAGGATATGTATCTGTAAATTCACTGGGTGATGGCCTGGATTCTAACGGTTCATTTGTTATGACAGATGGGACAATCGTTGTGAATGGACCAACAGATGATGGAAATGGTCAAATTGACTATGTGGAGACATTTGAAATATCTGGAGGAGTACTAGTTGCAGCTGGGAGTACGAAAACACAAACTAGCTCCGAGATGTCTGGACAATATGCCATTATGATGACATTCCCAGAAACACAGGCGGCAGGAACGCTTGTTCATTTAGAAGATAGTGAAGGAAATACGATCGCCACTTTTGCACCAGAAAAAGAATATCAGTCACTTTATATAAGTTCACCGGACTTATCGAAAGATTCTAGCTATACGTTATATTCAGGAGGTTCTTCTACAGGAACTGAAACGAATGGTTTATACACAGACAGTGATTATAGTGGTGGAACACTCGAAGTAGATTTTACAATCTCAGATGTGATGACAAGGCTGAATGGGTAAAAAAAGAGGGTGCTTCACCCTCTTTTATCATTTATATTCCCTATGTAAAAATGAAACTATTCTTAAACTCGTTCGTCTATATACTGTATGATTTACTTTTTGAAAGGAAAGGCAGCCATGAAAAGATTTTGGATGTTCGTTTGCATGATTCTTATAGTAACTATTATATACTACCAATATATTAAAAAAGAGGATGTGCCGTTGCCTACCGCTCTTCATCCAGTAGTAGAGGAGCGTACCAATCAACTCATTCAAAATATGGCCGATCAGGGAATTACAGTTGTTATTACAGATGGCTTTCGTAGTGTAGAGGAACAAAATATTCTATATGAGCAAGGTCGTACAACAGAAGGAAGTATTGTTACGTATGCTAGAGGAGGAGAATCACTTCATAATTTTGGACTTGCAGTGGACTTTGCCCTAAAGACCGAAGCAGGTCAGGTTATTTGGGATATGGAATTTGATGGGAATGGAAATGGATCTCCTGATTGGATGGAAGTGGTTGAGAGAGCTAAGGAACTCGGGTTTGAATGGGGAGGAGATTGGATGGGATTCGAAGATTATCCGCACCTACAACTTGATTTTGGGCTAAGTCTTAGTGAATTACAAAGAGGGGAACGACCAACAGAAGAGGCGTTGACAGCCTATTAATCTATTATATGAAATGAGAAAAACCGGTATATTTGTTTTTATTTATCATTTTGTTGTGTTAAAAAATGAAAAAAAGTGACCTATTCATAGCAAATGATTGCCTAATCCTATCATAACCATTTACGTATTTGACCACTATGCATTACAATCAAACTACAAAGATATGAGGAATGAGGGGAATCATGAATGTCTGAGCAAATTTACCAACAACAGTCCGAACTGACGAAACTCATTAAACGGTATGCAACGCAAAATGGTGTACACACAACCGCTATCCCGTCGTTATTTTTTATTAGAGAATCGGATGTTACGGAACCTCGGTATGGAGTTTACAAGCCCTCCTTTTGTATGATCGTTCAGGGGGAGAAGGAAGTATTACTGGCAGAAGAGCGTTTTCAATACAGTCCTGCTGATTACCTGGTTGCCTCTGTTAACTTGCCGGTCACAGGGCAAGTAATTAAAGCATCAACGGACTCTCCTTATTTAGCTCTAAAACTTGAATTTACACCGAATCAAATCTTAGAGGTCTTAAGTGACTTTAAGGCAACCGTCGAACCGAAGAAAAAGGTAAATCGGGGAATGTTTGTAAGTAAAATTGAGACATCTCTTTTAGATGCAGTTCGCAGGCTAGTTAGTTTACTAGATAATCCTAAAGATATTCCTGTTCTTGCACCTCTTTTTACAAAGGAAATTCTTTATAAGGTTCTTCAAGGGCCGTACGGGGGAATGCTAGAACAAATGGCAATAGAGGGAAGCACCACTTATCAAATTAGGGATGTTATTCAAGAAATCTTTAATAACTTTGAAAGATCCCTTCGAGTGGAGGAACTTGCAGAATTAGCGAATATGAGTGTATCTTCCCTTCATAGACTCTTTAAAGAAGTAACCGGTTTGAGTCCGATTCAATTCCAAAAGCAACTAAGATTACAGGAAGCTCGACGATTGTTGTTATCAGAGTCAAATGATGCCGCGGATGTTGCTTTTCGTGTGGGATACGAAAGTCCTTCACAATTCAGTCGTGAATATTCACGTATGTTTGGCTTCCCACCCAAGGAAGATATTAAGCGTCTAAGAGAAACCTATAACCAAAAAATCCACGCATAAGTTCTTGATTTAATAGAAGAACAGCTCAGTAATAAGAATCCTTTAATGTGTTAACACACCCTGTTATAAGGATCCAGGGTGTGTTATTTGTTTGGATCAAAAAACTAAATTTCTTTAGATGATAGGGGTAAAAACATCTTCACTCCTCGTTTATTGAATGGAAGTATTTTTAGGTCTCCAATCAAATGACTAATATATCCGCCTAGACAAGCATAGAACACACCATCCATTCCAAGAGAGGATTCAAAAAGGAAAGCAATATAGCCAAAGAACGCTATTCCTACTAATGAATGGGTATAGCTCCGATGCGAGGATACAGAAGCTATCATAATATAAATCCCCAGTAGAATGATCCAAAGCTCCTCTACAGATAATCCACCTACTAAAACAGCTACTCCCGTAATAGTTAACATATGCTTTTGCTTTATTAATGATGCGATTAACATAATCATTAAACCGATTCCTACTCCTAGCCATCTTTCCATCTCTGATTTTTCAAAGAAACTATAGATCACCATCATTATTCCAATGATTAGAGCAGATAGCCGAATTACTTTATGTGAAAGGGTTATTTTTCCACGAAGCTTTCCGTCAATATCTATGTCTGGGATTAAACCTGAGATTCCTCCCAAACCGACTAACAAAAGTGTTGTTGTTGGTGATGTTTGTAATGAATTTGCAACGACAAATCCTGTTGCTGCACCTACTGCTGCATGTGATGTACCATTCAATTATTTTCCACCTCTATAAATCTATTATGTAGTAAATCAAAACACTTTGTTTATTCTACTACAAAACATCTGTTCTGTTTAGAAGAAAAATGATTATTGGTATCAAAATACTAAGCCTTTCTTTTTGTGAGTGAGTCTTTTAGTATAGAATTTATACATATCAGACAAGAAAGAAGAGGGAATGAAAATGATTACAGTCGAAAATGAATGGTTGAAAGTAAATATAGAAAGTCATGGAGCAGAATTGCGTAAAGTAAAGCATAAGAAAAATGGCTTGAATTATATGTGGTCAGGGGACAACAAATATTGGGGAAGAGTGTCTCCAGTATTGTTTCCGATAGTAGGACGATTAAAAGATGATCAATATCAAATCGATGGTAAAACGTATCAGATGTCACAACATGGTTTTTTGCGTGATGTTGAATTCAAAGTACTAGAGCAGACAGCAACAAATGCTGCTTTTGTTTTTGACTCTGCTGGACGTTTTAGTGATGTGTATCCTTATGAATTTAAAGCAATTATCCGGTATATGCTTCAAGAAGACTCACTGATTGTACATTGGGAAATTGTGAATGAAAATGAGAAGGAGATGCATTTTTCTATTGGTGCTCATCCTGCTTTTAAGATTCCACTTTTAGAAAGTGAAACCATTGAGGATTACCATATACACTTTACTCCTGCAGAAGATATGAGTGTAATGGAGTACGAGCTTCAGAACTCTTTGCTTCACGAGAAAGGGAAAGTTGATGATATTGGAATGCTTCCACTAACACATTCACTTTTTGCGAATGATGCTCTCGTTTACAGCAATATCGATAAGATTACATTGGTTTCAAATAAATCCAGTTATGGAGTAGAAGTTATGTTTAAAAATTTCCCGTTTGTTGGAATATGGTCGAAATATATAGAGGAAGATGGGAGTATTGCGCCGTTTGTATGCATTGAGCCATGGTACGGGGTGGCTGATACTTATGATACGGTAGGAGATTTTAAAGAGAAATTTGGCGTGAATACACTTAAACCTAGGGAAACATTCCAGACAGAGTACAATATCAAGTTTATTTAATTTTAAAAAAAGTATTTAAAAATTCATAGTATTCCTATAAGATATATAGCATGATAATCTTAGAAACCTTATTTGATAATTTTAGATTGTATAGGGGAATTCAATGAATACTTTACAAAAGTCAAATGACAATATAAAAAATCCATCGTTAGAACGATTAAATGTATACTTTAATAAAATGAAAGGTGAAGCGAGAAAAGAGTCTAAGTTTGATTATTTAGATTCTATAATAAGTGTTGTAGGAGTCTTTCTCGCTGTTACTATCATTTGTATTTTAGCTTTTTCCTCAAATTATTCTATGGTAATAGGCCCTTTAGGGGCAAGCAGTATTTTAGTATTCGCGGCGCATAACGGTCCTTTATCTCAACCGAGGCAAGTGATTGGGGGGTACATACTTTCTACTGTTACAGGAATTCTCATATGGAGTATATTTGGGAAGAGTCTATTTATTATTATAATTACCCTAGTAATTGTGCTAATTTTAATGGCTCTTACAAAAACCATTCACCCACCCGCTGCAGCTAGTGCTCTAGTTGCGATCAATTTTGAAACAGGATGGGGTTATCTTATTCCCGTTTTGTTAGGCATCTTTTTGCTAGTGTTTGTTTCCATGTTATATAATAATCTATTTCCTAAGAGACAATACCCAAAATATTGGTTGTAAATAAACGATATTATTATTGAAAGTGTAGGTACGTCCGTAGATTTAATTCTACGGTTTTTTTATACAACTATTAGTGTCACTTTGTTTTAGATAGTCTTTGCATTTATCCATTGATATAATATTATATATTCTTTCATAGAACGTAATTAGAAATGAGAGGGAGATAGATGTGAAAATTTTAACAGTTGAAGATTTGGTTCGGAAATTTTCATTAAAAGTACTAACTGGGGAAAATAAGTTAAAGCAACAAATAAAACAATCAAGATCTCATCGTCCAGGCTTGGAATTTGTTGGTCACTTTGACTTTTTTCCAACGGAACGTGTTCAAATTCTGGGGAGAAAAGAAATTACATATTTGCACAAATTGAGTATTGAGGAACGCCAGATGCGTATAGGAAATATTGTAAAATACCATCCACCTTGCTTTATCGTTACTGCTGGACAGGAGGGGCTAACCTATTTAACTCAGTATTGCCTAGAAGAGGGAATTCCATTGTTGTGTACAAACGAGCCTCAACCTACATCTGAATTTATCACAAATCTTGATGATTATATGCTAAAAACATTAGCTCCTGCTATCGCTGTACACGGGGTTTGTATCAATGTATATGGAATGGGCATTTTACTTCGGGGAAATTCAGGTGTCGGTAAAAGTGAAACAGCTCACACGATGATTGGTAGGGGTCACAGGCTTGTGGCTGATGATATAGTTGTATTGAAAAAACTCAGTCCTCGAACCATTCTTGGAACCCATGATGGGAAAACAAAAGAGTTTCTAGCCTTACGTAGTATTGGTCTACTGAATGTAGTCCGCTTATATGGGCGAAAAGCTTTTCAGGATGAGACGAGGATTGCGCTAGATATTGAATTGACAAAATGGCAGAAAAATTCACTCAATAATGAGTTGGATCACGAAGCCAAATATACCGAATATATGGGAGTACAAATCCCCCATATAGAAATTCAGCTTCAACCGGGTCGCGATGTGGCGGGTTTAATTGAAGCAGCGGCAAATAACTGGCTTCTGAAGCAGCAAGGTTACAGTGCAGCGGAGGAGTTTATGCAACGGTTAGAGTCTGATATATAATCTTGAGCAATCAATGGCATTAATCATTAGATTAATGTCCTTTTTAGTTTTTGTATAAGAATTTTACGTAACTGCTTCACTTAATAAATAATTTTACAGAAGTACTATATTTTAGTGAAATTAGGTCGATAAAGATAATATAAATATCTCAAATTCAAAATGCTTATACATACGAAAGGTACACAGATGAGTATAATTAAAGATTTTTTGTTTCAACTAACGCTAGTGGTTATCCCTATATTTATTTACTATACATTTATTACAGAAAAGGTAAAAAGCCAGAAAAATAAAAACATCATTATGACCATTTTATGGGGAATATCAATCATATTTTGCATGTCCTTTCCAGTGAATTTTGGTGATAATTCTCGTTTGGAGTTAAGAATTATTCCTCTATTATTAGGCACGTTATATGGTGGATTTTGGCCGGGGATCTTCTTGTCTGTAATAATCATCCTTTTTCGCCTATCCTTTGGAATTAGTATAGGATTTTATAATACAGTTCTTGTCTTATTAACATCACTACCTTTTATATTGTTTTTTCAAAAATCGTTTTCACTCTCGAAAAAAGATAAAAGGGTAAAAATTGCGGTGAGTCTTTCCTTGTTTTACTGTCTAAGTGGCCTTACTATTTTCTGTATTTTGAGAGGTTTTTCCTTTGATTTTTTCAAAATACAAATGGTTCATCTTTTCTTAGCAGTAGTTGTTACTTGGTTATTTACCATTCTGATTGAAAAAATCAGGTAGATTCACCAGCTCCGTTTAGAGGTTCAAAATACGGAGAAATTACGAGTGATAGGTGAGTTAACAAGTGTTTTCGCTCATGAAATCAGAAATCCAATGCAAGTTACACGTGGTTTTTTACAACTTCTAAATGAACCCGATTTGCCAAAAGTAAAAAAAGAATATATAAAAATATCAATTGATGAACTGGATCGTGCAAATGAAATTATTGAAGATTTTTTATCCTTTGGAAAACCGTCCATTAATAACATCGCAAAAATCGAAGTAGGTTATCAGATAGAACGTGTAGTAAATATCATACGAAGTTACAGCCTCAATCAAAATGTTGAGATTAGAACGGATATTCAGGATAACTGTTGGATATTTGCTAACCCCCAAAAATTGAACCAGTCGTTAATTAATATTTTGAAAAATGCTGTAGAGTCTATGCCGACTGGAGGAAGGGTTTGGGTTAGTTGTACTGCAACAGATGATGGATTCATAAAAATTATCATTAAGGACCAAGGAATTGGCATGACCAAAAAACAAATAGACAGACTTGGCTCTCCGTTTTATTCTTTAAAGGAAAAAGGAACAGGATTAGGAATGATGGTAAGTTTTCAAATTATCCATTCTTGTTTTTGACATCTTTAAATTTCCTAAAGTTGACGGTATTGCCTGTCCAGAATTAGTCGATTATAATGTCCGTATATAATTCGAAACATTTCGACATTTATTTTGGGGAAAGGAAAAGACGTCCCCC
>NZ_JBHLUU010000107.1:0-47288 GCF_042433785.1 Robertmurraya beringensis
AGTGGATTTGGACGGGTTACCACCTGACTTATCCATTATAAAGGACTTTTTCTTTGCACAAAATAATAAAATTGAACATTTTAAGTATTTCCAATAGTCAAATTAAATTAACGCAACACTAGTGATATCTTTTACATTTAAACTAATAGAAAAAGCGCCAAGTTTCATCCTTCTGATCTCCTTTTAATATAGTATTTGTTAGATTTATACATTTCCTATTTTTAGTATAATGGAGTAGTTCTTAATATACAATTTTACACCGATAGTAGGAATAAAAACCTTACCTATGAAGGACTTGACATTGATATGTTGAATGTATAGGTATACGCATTTGATTTGAAAGGAGGAGATTCACTTGAGTATTCGTTTTGAAGTAAAAAGGACGATTCGGGTAACCCAATCAATTGCTTATAATGGGTTACTCGATCTGGATTCGGCTAAGCTCTGGATGCAAGGGTTAGTGGGAATTGAACGACTGGATGAAGGTCCCATTCGCGTGGGAAGTCAGTGGAAAGAAACAAGAAAGATGTTTGGAAAAGAGGCAACTGAATATTTTGAGGTGGTCGAACTTATCGAACCTCAAAAAATCGTGTTGCGTTGTGATGGAACAAAAGGGACAACGGGTAAAGGAGAATTTGTGTTTACTTACACATTATTATCTGCCACTGAAAATCATACAGAGGTGACACTAAATGGAGAGATTAATGGACTCACAGGATTAACCAGATTTTTCGGGAAATTGATAGCGGGGACTTTTAAGAAAGCCTGTGAGAAGGATTTGGACAGGTTAAAAAACTTTTTAGAGCAGTCATAGAAAAGAATAAATTAGTCTATTTGTCACAATAATGAAGGAGTATCCTTATTTACACTAGAATACATAATAGATTCGACAAAAAACTTCATCGAAAATAGGAGGAAATTATGGGCAGACCCATTCATTTCGAAATTCACGTTGATAACATGGAGCGAGCAACCAATTTTTATGGAGAAGTATTTGGCTGGACCTTTCAAGACTGGAGTGAGTATGCAGGCATGCCCTATTTTGGGGCTGTGACCGGCACGGAAAGTGAACCAGGAATTAACGGAGCCTTAATGCAACGTCAAGGTCCGCCTCCAGAACCAAACCAAGCGATGAATGGCTATGCTTGTACCATGGGAGTAGAAGATTACGATTCGATTGAAGCGAAAATTCTAGAGAATGGTGGTACGGTAGCCTTACCCAAACACGCACTTCCTGGCATGGCATGGCAGGGGTATTACCTGGATACAGAAGGAAACATCTTCGGGATTCATCAACCAGACGTGAATGCCAAGTAACCGGCATGTGAGAGACCAGGGCATTCTTCTGTCTTTTATTGTTTTTAGTTGAGAAATAGGTAAAACAACGGATAAGAAGGAGATATACATGATCATCAATAAAATTGGCAAAATTTCTGTATATGTAGAAGACCAAGAACAAGCAAAAGACTTCTGGTTAAATAAACTTGGTTTTGTTTTAAAACTGGAACAACCAATGGGGCCCAATATGAAATGGATAGAGGTAGGTCCGAGTGATGATGAATTTACCACTTTAATTCTTTATTCGAAATCAGCTATGGAACAGCAACAACCTTCTAAAGTGGCACATCCATCCGTTCTATTCAGCACAACTGATATTGAATCCGCATATGAGAAAATGAACCAAAATGGTGTGAAAGTAGGAGAAATGTTAAGAATGCCGTTTGGTACCATGTTCACTTTTTACGATCAGGATAACAATGAGTATTTATTAAGGGAAGATAAATAGGGAATATGACAAGATTTTATAAAGGACAGGAAATAACTCCTGTCCTTTTATAACCTTTGTTACATATTCAACCCATGTTCATCTTTGATCCTTACAGCTCTTTCTTTTCTAATCCCTTCTAACAGTAAAACCGTTCCCCCAATCACAAACAAAGGCTCCAACCAATTCGCCTCGGGACCACTCGTTATTCGGTGAAGTTGAAAAATCCAATGAAACACCACAATATCAAAGCTTAAGAAAAGACCGGTGGCAACGATAAAACCATGGAAAAAGGATTTTGAAAATAGTCGATAAAACAAGGTCATGAGTAAAAGAAGGATAAGGATCCCAAACCCAACCGCGCCAATTCGCTCTGGTCCTGTATCGGCCTTCAACCCGAATGCTAACGCATCTATAATATGAAAAAGAAAATCCACTGTAAAAAACCCTACAACAGCTCCTAAAATTCGCATATAAACACTCCGTTTCTATCCAAAAGTCTAATTCATTATACCTCGTAATCGATCCAACTGTTGAGGAAAATGAAGTAGCCAAGTTCCTTGTTAGAAAATATTACTAGCTTATAGATGAAATGAAAAACATATTCTTATAATAAGGCATAAATCTATTAATTTTACATTAAAAACAACCCTATATTCTTTTCCCAATGCAGGATTGTCATTATTGGAGAGGAATTAGCTGAAAAAAGTGTTTCTCATGTGATGATTTTCAAACAAGGTATGCCGAACCTCGGATCAACAGTTGGGAATAAAATCATACCACTTATTAGATAATATTCGTAACCCGTATGTCATAAGAGGAGTGTAACCAACTTGACTAAAAAAGACGCGTTTCAGTGCCAAGAAGACATGGATCAAGTCCACCACCAACTCATTGAACAAATCGCTCGAATCAGTGTGGATGAAGAGGAAGAGCGAATGAGAGACGAACTGGAAATGCAAAAATCGGAGAAAGCTGACTGAAGGTGAGGTCAGCTTTTTGTTTATATTTAACAACTTTTTGAAAAAAGTATTCTTTCCCCATTTGCGCAAATAATAACGGAGACATCATGAAGAAAATGGGTGAAAAGTGAATGAAGAAAGAACGAAGAGGGTTGTCTGCTTGGCAGCTGACGATGATGGCGCTAGGAAGTGTCATTGGGGGTTCCTTTTTCCTCGGATCCTCGGTTGCCATTAATGCGGCAGGACCTGCGATTTTGATATCGTTTATATTAGGGGGAGCACTTGTTTATTTTATCCTTTATGCGTTGTCAGAGATGACGGTAGGAAGTCCAACAATTGGATCATTTAGTACGTTTTGCAGCCCGAGAACTTGGTCAGGGGACAGGCTTTGTCGTTGGCTGGCTATACTGGACGGGTACGATACTCTCGATGTCCAGTGAAGCGACAGCGATTTCCATGCTTATTAGCAATTGGTATCCAAACGTGTCAATCGCTTGGCTTGGTGGATCAATCATAGTAGGAATTACCCTGATCAATTTATTAGGAGTAGACAAGATTGGGAAGCTTACCAGTGGGTTATCCGCAATTAAGGTGTTTGCGATTATCTTCTTTATCCTTACCGCATTAGGGTTAATTTTCGGAGTGTTCCCTGGTGCTTCTGCGATTGGGTTAGGTGAAGTCACGAGACAGCCCTTCATGCCAGGAGGTATCAGCGGTATTGCAGGAAGTATGTTACTCGTCATTTTTACATACGCTGGATTTGAGATTATTGCCCTCGCTGCAACCGAGGCCGACAATCCCACCGACACCATTCCGAAAGCGATTCGTAATACCGTGCTTGTTTGGTTGGGCTGTATCTGTTATACGTGCTTGTGTTACTGCCACTTATCCCGACAGCGGTTTTAAGTGAAAATGTCAGTCCAATGGTCGCATCACTCACTCGATGGGGAATTGATTGGGCTGGGACCGCATTGAACCTAGTGTTAATTTCAGCTATCCTCTCAGCCATGCTGTCAGCTGTATTTGGATTAGGTAGAATGATTCGGTCCTTGGTGATTGAAGGTCATGCACCACAAAGATTAAAAGACAATACTGACGTTCCTTATCGGGGAATATTATTTTCTGGCTTTGCGATGCTCGGCGGCTTATTATTCGGACTTATGTTTCCAAGAGCGTACCTGGTATTAATCACATCAGGTGGATTTGCTTTAATCTTCACTTATGCCGTAATCATGGCCAGCCATATTCGATATCGGAAAAGAAATGGCTGTCCTCCAGGAGGTATTTGTCAGATGCCTGGATTTCCTTATACATCGTGGAATGCGTTGATTAGCTTAATCATTGTGCTACTCAGTATGCCGTTAATTCCTGGGCAAACCGCGGGCTTAGTGACTGGTATAAGTATAGTGGTGTTCTTCTCCTTAACGTATTTCGCCATGAGTCGAAGAGGTGGTCTACAAGGTAGCGACGAGAGAGTAAGAGGTACGCTGCAATCGAATTTTGCAACGGAGTTTTCTGAGGAACTATATGGAGATAAGGATAAAAAATAATCTATTGAACTCTTCTTGCATCCATTCAAGAGGAGTTTCTTTTTGTATAATGAAGGTAAATACGACATAAAGGAGAGCATTTATGTACAAGTTAGACACACCTTCATTGCTTCTTGACTATCAAAAGCTATTAACAAATATAAACGAAATATCATCCTTTGCAAAAGAGCAAGCAATCGCTTACCGTCCACATATTAAAACACATAAGTCCATAAAAATTGCCCAGCTACAGATGGAAGCAGGTGCCGTTGGCATTACAACGGCAAAAATTGGTGAAGCTGAAGTGATGGCTGCTGGTGGAATCAAAGATATCTTAATCGCTTATCCTATTTCTAGTCCTGATAAAATTAAACGATTAGTGAAACTTCTTGATCAAGGAGTACATATAAAGATTGCTGTTGATCACATAGAAGCTTTATCGTATTTGCAAAGAGAGTTAGAACATACTCCCTTTACACTTGAGGTATGGATTAAAGTAAATTCTGGATTAAACCGCTGCGGAGTGGAACCAGGGAAGGAAGCGGTCATCTTAGCGAAGGAGATCATGACTCATTCCAAGTTAAAGCTTGGCGGTATTTTTACACATGCAGGGCATTCGTATGCTGCAAAAACAATGGATGAGATTGAAAGGATTGGACATTACGAAGGACGAAGCGTGGTGGAAAGTGCCAAAGAGTGCGAAAAAGAGGGGATCCGAATTCCTGTTCGCAGTGTTGGTTCAACACCAACCTATAAAAGGGCTGGAAAAGTAGCAGGGGTGACCGAAATCCGTCCAGGAAATGCAGTATTTTTCGATGCTATTCAGGCTGGGTTGGATGTGACATCGATTGACCGTTGTGCACTTACACTTCTTGCTTCAGTTGTGGGAGTCTACAAGGACAGAGTTATTTTTGATACAGGAAGCAAAACACTTTGTTTAGACAAAGGAGCACATGGGAATCAGACCGTTACTGGCTTTGGACATGTAATCGGACATCCGGAAATCGTCATCGAACGCTTGTCGGAAGAACATGGAGTAGCAGTTTTATCACAGGAAACGACATTAAAGCTAAATGATAAAGTGCAAATCATTCCAAACCATGCATGTACAGTGGTTAACCAGTTTGATGAATATGTGGTACACGAGAATGGTCGAGTGATAGATGTTTGGAAGGTACATGCTCGGGGGATGGTAAAATAAGTGACAAGTAATACTATGTTAAAATAAGTTTTTAATTATAAAAGAGGTGAACTCATTGTCCATAGAAAACATCGTTCAACAACAAATACAATTCTACAACGCCGGAGACATTGAAGGCTTTGCAAGTACATACGCTGATGATATCATTGTCTATACTTTTCCAGACAACACGGTCACACTGAGCGGTAAGGAAGCCCTGATCGAACGGTATACAGAAACCTTCAAAAAGAACATGCACGCAGAAATCAAAAATCGGTCGATCGTCGGAAACAAAGTAATTGATTGGGAGTTTGCCACCAATGGCTTAACAGGTGAGACGGTAAGCTTAATGGCCATTTACGAGGTGAATAACAACCTCATTTCAAAAGTATGGTTTATAAGAGAATAATGGCTTTATTAATAATCTTTTTTTGCACAAATGAAATTTTTCGGAAAATTGGTTGACTTATCTCCTGTCTCATAATAGAATTAAGAAAATTTAAAAAAGTTGAAACACAGTGAATGGGAATATTAAGGTTCATTTATTGTTTAGAGAGCTGTCGGTTGGTGAAAGACAGTCAATAAATCCCCCAACTCGCCCAGAAGTGGTAAGGCTGAAGTGGTAGTAGGCCTTAACGGATGACAACCGTAATCAAGTCATAAAGTGGGTTTGTTGCATGATAAACAAACCAAGAAGAGTGGTACCACGTAGGCAAAGCCTGTCGTCTCTTATGAGATGATGGGCTTTTTATATTTTCTGATGAAAGGTCGTTGTGACAATGGAAAAATTTGAGAAGTACTCTAGAAGTTATTTTATCCCTCCTGTCAAAAGCATGAAGTGGATGGAGAAGGAATACATTACCGAAGCACCTTTATGGTGTAGTGTGGATTTAAGGGATGGAAACCAAGCGTTGGTTGTTCCGTTAACACTTGAAGAAAAGCTAGAGTACTTCCAATTGCTCGTGAAAATTGGGTTCAAAGAAATTGAAGTTGGCTTCCCGGCTGCTTCTGAAACGGAATATACATTTTTACGTACATTGATTGAACAAAACTTAATCCCAGACGATGTGACGATCCAAGTGTTAACACAATCCAGAGATCATATCATCAAGAAAACGTTCGAATCGCTTCAAGGAGTAAAAAAAGCTGTTGTCCACTTATATAATTCAACGTCTGTTGCTCAAAGGGAACAGGTGTTTAGAAAATCAAAAGAAGAAATCGTAGATATTGCCGTAACAGGTGCGAAGCTACTTCAGAAGTATGCGGCGGAAACAGAAGGGGAGTTTGTTTTCCAATATTCGCCTGAGAGCTTTACTGGAACGGAAATGGAGTTCGCGCTAGATATATGTAATCGAGTCCTTGATGTCTGGCAGCCAACAGCTGAAAACCAGGTAATTATCAATCTACCAGCAACAGTCTCTCACTCGATGCCACATGTGTATGCGAGTCAGATTGAGTATATAAGTGATCACTTAAGCTACCGAGACAACGTCATTCTATCGATTCACCCGCATAACGACCGTGGCAGCGGAATTGCTGATGCCGAATTAGCCGTGTTAGCGGGAGGACAACGAATTGAAGGAACATTGTTCGGAAACGGTGAACGAACAGGGAATGTCGATATCGTGACACTAGCTCTGAATCTATACTCTCACGGGGTGGATCCAAAGCTACACTTCGAAAATGTCATCGAAATCATGGAAACGTACGAGCGTTTAACTAAGATGAAGGTTCATGAAAGACATCCATACGCTGGGAAACTAGTATTTACAGCGTTCTCTGGTTCCCATCAAGATGCCATCACAAAGGGCTTCAAATGGCGTGAGGAAAAAGAAAATGTTGCGTGGAATGTTCCTTACTTAGTGATCGATCCAAAGGACATTGGTAGAGAATACGAGGGCGATATTATTCGAATTAATAGCCAATCGGGTAAAGGTGGTATTGGTTATCTTCTTGAACAGCAATACGGTTTTGATCTTCCACCAAAAATGCGTGAACACTTTGGGTATGCCGTCAAAAATGTGTCTGATCATGAAAACAAAGAGCTTATGCCTATTGAAATTTACGACATCTTTATCAATGGCTATGTGAATATTGCTGATCCAATTCAGTTCATCCAGTCGAAATCGGCTAAAAATGAAAACTATGATACGATTGTTTCGGTAAAATACGAAGGAAGTCAATTGGAGATTCCAGGTGTAGGTAATGGCCGATTGGATGCAGTGAGCAATGCACTACAAACCAAGTTCGGTATAGAGTTTGCTGATCTAGAGTACAAACAGCACGCACAGGAAATGGGTTCTAAATCAAATGCTGTCTCTTATATTGGGATAAAAGATCAAAACGGCACCGTCCATTGGGGCTGTGGAATTGATACAGATATTATGACTTCATCCATCCGTGCATTATTTAGTGCCGTGAATGCTTTGATGAAAAGAAATCGGAAAATGGAAGCCATTGCTCATAAGTAACAGATAAGCTAGCCTAAATCGTATGCTGATTTAGGCTTTTTTCATTTAATGTGAGAGTTTCAATCTTTATTTATGAAAGGATTCTCTTTTTGCTCTTACTCTGTGAATGTTTCCTGTTAAAGCAAACAATACCCCGGTTAGAGAAGAAAGGTAGAGGGCTACACTCCCACCCTTAAACAGAAAGACCATTCCATTTCCAACAAGTAAAAATCCTCCGGTAAGAAAGTATAGCAGAGACAGATTTTTCGCCTCTTTGGTAGAATATTGTTTTTTATTAAACATGAGTCTGTACCCTCCTAATTAAGATCGTCTATCTATACTACCAACTATTTTATGTTATTGCATTTATTGGAAGAAGTACAACAAGAAATGTAGTTTTAAACTAAAATTTACCTACAAAGGAAAAATGATCCTTTTCGATGTGGTATAATAGAGTAGACAATTGCATAAGGCAGGGTGGGGCGATTGAGCCTTCCGTATGGGAGGTGATAAGTATCGTAGATTTGAATACCGCAATGTTTATGATCGCGCTGGTAACTCTAATCGTACTTTTGATTGATAAAATAAAAAAGTAAAACCCACCCTGATCTTGGCGGACAGGTGGGCTCTTACTTAGTAAACACTAATGTTCATGCCAATCGCATCATTCTGCGATTATGCGTTGTCAAGGTAAGCGTAGTGTTCCGAGCACTGCGCTTATTTTTATTATTTGGAATATCTAACCTTATTATAGACTAATTTTACAAAAAAATAAATGAATTAAAATGGAATCTTATAACAAATTCCAAAAACGAAATGGAGATAGTGGAAAGGCATTTAACCAGCTGCTCTAGAATCAGTTGACTATAGGATAATTACCAATACCTTTGGAAAATATAAATCAATAATATGGTAAAAACTGGAACCATCTGTATTCATTTCCTATCCATTTCTTCATTTTTCTAATTGGTTATTATCTTGTTTCAGGGAGGTATTTTGAGGAGTTAAAAAGTAGATAGGCATTAAATATTTTGTGGAAATAGGCTTTTGCACTTGACATGTTTTACTGTAATGAATATTATTACAGTAAGATTTAAAAACAATTCGTAGGAGGCAACCCATGAATAGTGATTTCACCCTTGCGATTCACAGTTTAACTCTTCTGGCGTTGCAGCCGGACCGAATGTCAACCAGTGAATATATCGCGGAGAGTGCAGGAGTACATCCCGTTCGAATTCGTAAAGTGCTTAGCTTGTTAAAGAAGAATGGTTTTATCATATCCAAAGAAGGTACAGGTGGCGGATTTATTTTTGCCTTGGACTTGGATCAGGTCAATCTTTGGAATATTTATCAAATCACTTCTGAAGGTGCTCTCCAGCCAAAATGTACAGAGTCTAACGGTCAGTGCATTGTTGGAGCGAATATGAAGAGTGTTCTGTTCTCCATCTTTATGGGGGCGGAAGCACATTTGGGTGAATATTTGAAAGAATACACGATAAAAGAAGTCGTTGAATTGGTGAAACAAAAAGAAACCTATTAGCACGTTTCTTTTTCGAATAAATGTAATAAAAATCATTACAGATAAAGAAGGAGACCGACCCATGAAAGTAAAAATCAATCGTAATGCAGCAAAGGTATTAAAGAAAATGTTGGAAGGTGAAGAGGCACAAGGAAAAATGGTTCGTGTATTCGTGACAGAAAACCATGTGAATCACGCTCACTTTGATCTTAAGCTGGACACTCCAACCGAGCATGATGAAATTGTAAAAACAGATAAAGATATTGAGATTTTGTTAGATCGTCGTGAAAGCTTTTTAGATGGCGTATGGATTCAATATTTCTTTCTACCAAAGGAAGAATTTATGATTACGAATCCATCCACAGGATTTCACCAGCATTAATCGCTAGTTAAAATGTAAAATAAAACATTACAGTTAAGGTGGTGCAACGTGATGAAACCTTTCCAAGTGGGAGATTGGGTAAGAGGGAAAACAAACTATGGGGAGTTGTTTCATGGTTATATTCATAGCGATGAACCATTCTCACAGAACATGAAAGTCAGAGTCATCAAGAGCGACAATGAAGAGATGGAGGGAAAGGTGATCTCAGCGAATCCTATTAAAATGAGACGCTTAGAAACATCCGCAACCTATTCCAAGGATTCAATCCTTGCACTAATTGATATTGCCCTTTTAATCAAGGACAAAGAATGGTTTATGGAACTTACCTCCTTGTTAACGAAGCCAACCATACTTGAAGCACAAATGATTAATAAATCAGCGATCAATCGCATAGAAAAAAGACAGAACATCTAAAGAAAGAGGGATAAACATGAGCATTGTGAAGATTAATGATGATACGTTTAAAAATGAAATAAGCAACGGGTTAGTCCTTGTTGACTTCTGGGCACCTTGGTGTGGACCATGTAAAATGATCGCGCCTGTTTTAGAAGAAATCAACGAAGAAATGGGAGACCAAGTAAAAATTGCTAAACTAAATGTAGACGATAACCAAGTCACAACAGCTGAATTTGGAGTCATGAGTATTCCAACCCTGCTTGTATTTAAAGACGGGGAAGTGGTCGAAAAGGTTATAGGATTCCAGCCTAAGGAAAATCTAGTAGATGTACTATCTAAACATCTTTAATAAAAAACGTGCCCTGCACCAAAAAGGAGTTTATCAATGAATCATTTATTCACCCCTTATGAAATCAAAGGACTATCATTAAAAAACCGTGTTGTTATGCCACCTATGTGCCAATATTCCGTTACGAATAAGGATGGTATTGCTACCGATTGGCACTATGTGCATTATGTAAGCCGCGCCATTGGTGGTGCCAGCCTAATCATTATTGAAATGACAGACGTAGAGCCAGACGGCCGCATTAGTGATTACGATTTAGGGTTATGGTCCGACGAACAAATCCCTGCACTTGCTCGCATTGTGGAAGCTTGTCATCAGTACGGTGCAAAGGTAGGCATTCAAATTGCGCATGCTGGACGTAAAGCGCAGGATGCAGCTGAACCCGTTGCACCATCTGCTATTCCGTTTGATGGGAATTCAAAAACACCAAGAGAACTTTCCACCGTGGAAGTAAAAGAAATGGTTGAAAAATTCCGTCTAGCCGTTCGCCGTGCTGTACAGGCGGGGGTTGACGTGATTGAAATTCACGGGGCACATGGATATTTGATCCATCAATTCACCTCTCCATTCACGAATAAAAGAACCGATGAATATGGTCAAGAGCTCACCAAATTTGGCCGTGAAGTCATAGAAGCTGCAAAAAGCGAAATGCCTGAAGATATGCCGCTAATCATGCGAATCTCTGCTAGGGAGTATGTGGAAGGTGGATATGGTATTAACGAAAGCATCGAGTTCTCAAGAGTATTCCAGCAAGCGGGCGTAGATATGTTCCACGTAAGTGCGGGTGGAGAAGGACCCATTGCTGCTGCCGGCAAACCTGGCACACATGTTGCGTATCAAGTACCATTAGCTAGAGCCATCAAAGAAGAACTGAATGTCCCTGTGATTGCCGTGGGCCGCTTAGAAGAACCAGCACTTGCTAACTCCGTAATTGGAAATGAAGACGCCGACCTTGTTGCGGTGGGAAGAGGAATGCTAAGAAATCCTTACTGGGCCATTGAAGCAGCAACGGTATTAAAGAAAGAAGTAGCATTACCGAAACAGTATGAATTCGGTTTTCCGAGAAATTAAGATCCACTTTAGTCCATTTAGCTATAGCTAGCTAAGTGGACTTTTTATTTGTAGATAAAAATTACTCCATTAAATGCCATCCCCTTAAATCTACGATATACTTATTTTGGTATATTTTTACATTTTTGTATAATTGGATAGAGGGGGAGCCTTGATGACAACCTTATATTTTGTGAGACATGCACACTCTACTTATACACCTGATGAAGTGGAAAGGCCTTTGTCTGAAAAAGGCTATTCTATTAGTATCCTCCATACCCGTAAGGATAAGGAGGGTAGTAATACTGGTATATATATTCTCCTCCTCTTTTATTTTATATCCCAAGATATTCCACTAGCACTTAGATTTCTCAATTAACGAATCTTTCTTGATATTTCCGTTTGTTTTTCCTATAAAAAAGAAATATAATGAGTGGATAAAAAATCTTAATCTGTTCAACTAAAATATGAAATGATAGAAACTCAAAGATTTAAAAGGTGGATACTACTAGTGTTACAAAAAAATATACTTGAACAACCTGATGCATTAAAGTGTCTTTTTGACAATCATCCAGACGGTATATGTATTTTAGATGGGGACGGTAGGTTTTTATACGTAAATGAATCGATTATCACGATGTTAGGCTACACACATGATGAGATATTACAAACATCGTTGAATCATCTACTAAATTCACCAAGAGCGAACATAAGTAATAATGTTACAAATATCAAAAGCAGTTCTAAACTGGCTATTAATCATAAGAAAGGCTACTTGGTTTATGTTAGATTAACGAGTATTCCCCTTGTTAGTGATGGGCTAGAATTCGGAAGTTTCATCAGATTTGAAGATATCTCTCAACAAGTCGAACAAACCAAGGAATTATTCGATATTCAGGAAATGTTCACGTTAATTTCAGAAAAGTCCCAAAACATCATCTCTTCAATTTCAGCCGATGGTGTATTCACTTATATCTCACCAACTGTAGAGGCATTGCTGGGCTATACACCAGAAGAGGTGATTGGGAAACCAGCTGCATTTTTCAACGACCCGGATACGAATAAAAAATTTGTAGAGCATCGCAACTCGTTGTTTATCGATCAAAACACGGTGCGATTTACCGGTCGTGGTCGGAATAAGTCTGGGGAATACCGCTGGTATGAAACTACGGCTGAGTATATCCGTGATGAAACTGGAAACATCATTCAAACGATTTGTGTGGGACGTGATGTTAACGATCGTAAAAAAGCAGAAGAGACAATCGCACACCTAGCTTACCACGACAGCTTAACGAATTTGCCGAACCGACGTTTTTTTAAGAAACATGTAACGGAAAAATTACAAGAGTCTAAAGATGAACTTCACAGTTTAATGTTATTAGACTTGAATGGGTTTAAATATGTGAACGATACTTTTGGACATGACATAGGAGATCTTCTTCTTTTGGAAGTGGCAAACAGATTAAAAAACGTAGTTGCAGACAACGATTTCGTGGCTCGATGGGGTGGAGATGAGTTCACGGTCCTTCAATCGCATTTAGAAAACAAGGCTGATGCAACAGCCTTAATGACAAGAATAAAAGAATTAATCGCCGAACCAATTATGATTGCAGGCAATACACTTTACATTACTGCAAGTGTTGGAGTCTCATTTTTTCTTGAAGATGGAGATACAGCAGAGACACTCATAAAAAATGCGGATGAGAGAATGTATCGTGCCAAGAACCAAGCGAAACTCTTGGAACAAAAGAAGAACCCTCATTAAGCTATGAGGGTTCTGTTGTTGTTAGAGAATAATTAAGCCTCTACCTTCACGACTCTTTCGAAGCCTTTTTTAACGGCTTGTACATATTCATTCATCGCGCGAACAGATATGTCGGCGTTAGGGTTTATAGCTTCGAATCCATGATAGGCCCCAGGAAATAAGTGAAATTCTACATCAACACCAGCTTGTGCAAGTTTAGTCACATACGTTAATGTTTCATCACGGAATGGATCTAATTGACCGACACATGTGTAGGTGTATGGCAAATTACGATAATCTTCTGCGCGAGCAGGTGCTGCATAGGCAGGGATTTTTTCGGTATCATATAATTCTCCTAAATACATTTTCCAGCCGGCTTCATTTGTTTTTTGATTCCAAACAAATCCTTCTTTAATCTCATTGGTAGAAGGGGTATTATTTTGGTCATCAATCATAGGATAGAGCGGCATTTGGAAACAAATAGAAGGGTATTGTCGATCGCGAGCTAATAGAGTCAAAGCAGCGGTTAGACCTCCGCCAGCACTTGCGCCTGCAACACCGATTCGATTCGGATCAATATTTAGTGCCTCTGCGTGATCAGCGATCCATTTTAAAGCCGCATAACAATCCTCAATTGGTGCTGGGTAAGGATGTTCGGGTGCTAATCGGTAGTCCACCGAAACAACCACACATTGGGCTTCTTTTACAAACCTCATACAAAGATCATCATTATCATCAATTGATCCTAAGATATACCCGCCGCCATGTATCCATAAAAGGACAGGTAAGGTTTCATCAATTGATTTTTCACGATAAATTCTTATGGGTAATGGATTTGAATCAGGTCCTACAATGATCTCATCTGTTAATGAAAGGGAATCATCAACGTTTGCAGGTGGTCTCATCTGAGCAGCGCCTTCTCTGATGGCTTGTAAATACTCAGGTTGTAAAACAAGGTCTTGAAACATGTCTAGGCCTGCTAATAACTCGGGATTTACTCGATTCTTCATTTCAACACTCCTTTTGTAATCGTTTTCAAAAATGAAGTGTATTCTAGGAAGTCTAATTGTGATAAAATCATCACAATTAAATTATAGTGCGTTTATGTTATAATAGTCAACGTAATATTCAAAAAATTAAAACTTTTTTAGGGGGAAGTTTCATGCAACTAATCATACAAGCCGGGGACTTAGGACCTAAGTGGTTTCATGTGGCATTAAGAACGCTCGTACTACTTGCTTCCACAGAAGGGATGTTAAAAAGTCATTATATAGCTGAACGATTGGGTGAGGACCCAACCTTTGTACGAAAGATTTTATCAAAGTTAGCAAAATCTGATTATGTGAAATCTCACGGAGGCAGATATGGGGGATATAGTATAAATATTTCGCCTAATGAACTAACCGTAAAGGATGTTTATCGAGCATTAGGAGATAGTTCATCCACACCATTCTATACCGTTCCTTCTACGGGAGTAGAGTACTATATATCACAGATCATCAATAAAGCAGAAAAAAGTTTTCAAGATGAGCTAAATGCATATACCATTCAAGATATCCTAGATATTAAGGATCAGACATAAGAAAATGCACTCTATAAAAATAGAATGCATTCTTCTTTGAAAATATTATTTAGACTGGGCAGCCATCCATTCCATAATTGTAGTTGTTTTCCCGTCGATTAAGGTAGTTGGTTCGTTGTTGTAAACATAGATCCACGACCAATGTCCAGGGTATTGGTATGGAGTACCATCTGCGTTTTTATAGAATCCCGATGTGTCATGAACATCTTTAAATAATGATAAATGGACATTGGTAGCACCAGCTTTAAGTAAACGTTTATACGTTGGTATAGTGTTTTGTTCAGGGCGAAGAGTGGTGTCGTTTTCCGCATGTACAAACCAAATTGGCGTTTGTTTCAGAGCCTGAATATCTTTATCCGTAATTAACGTATCATTTAAACCTTCACAGACAGGGTAGGCTGCCGCAAAGTATCCTGGATAATCACGAACCATCAACATGGTCATATATCCGCCGTTCGAAGCTCCGCCAATGTAAATGCGATCTGGATCCACATCTTTATGATTCGCCACATAATTTTCAATTAAAGCCATAAGAGACTCTTGATAAATGGACGTTCCATCAGCAGAGCCTGAAACACCTTGCATCCATCTAGTTGGTGTTTGAGGTACTAACACATGAGCACCATCAAAATAGGATTGAATTTCTTCAGACGCAAAGGCAGTAGCTTTGTTAGCTGAAAGAGGGATGGTGGTATCAGTTCCACCTTCACCGCCACCGTGCAGCCAAATGACTAGTGAATTCTTTTCTTTTCCTTTTGTTTTTTGAGGTTCATAGTTTGCAAATGTTAAAGTCGTATCTTCATGTGTGAAACTTCCAGATGAGAAATCGTCAACCAACTCTCTCGTTCCTCCATCACTTGAAGTGACAACTAATCCTGAAATCTTTCCAGAATTGTATACAATATCCTTCACTTGCGTAATGGTATAGTCACTTTCAACCCAGTCGTTAAATCGATAATAATTCAGAGCGGATCCTAATGAAACAGTTGGTCCAATCTCCATTTCTAATACAACATATTTCCCTCTCACTGCAGGATTTCCTTTTGCATCAGAAACATAAGCGTTGGTGACCTTCCGATTTCTTTCCTCTAAAAATGGATTAGTTAATCTGCTATCACTTCTTTTTACGTGAACGTTAAATGTATCTTTGGTGACCGAATTCTGGGGGATAGGGGTGTTAAGATCGACGATGACCTTTGTAATAGCGGCGCCCCAGTCTTCAATTTCTGTGACGGTTCGATAAGTGGACGAGTTTGTGTCTAATTGTTTAGCAGCAGATGCATCGATAGTGAATGAAAAAGTCATGGCAGCAGCAAAGGTTACCATCATAGCGGATTTTACACGTTTTTTCATTTTTTTTAACATGTCTTCATTTTCCTCCTTTGTGTGAACAAGTCATGGGCATAGAAACACTACATTAGGAAAAAAAAATGATCCCTCCTCTATTATATTTTTATGTAAGCCCTTACAAATTAAAGATTATCATGAAAAAGACGATAGGATAAGGGCTGATGTATAGAAATTTTTTGTGTTTACGAGTATTTTTTTATTATATTCAGAAAATTAAGATAAATATTAAATTCACAAGAGTCGTATTACCTAATAATGAAGATCAAGCGAATTATTTTCTCAAAATCCCTAAATATTCCTTCCACGGACCAACA
Source organism: Robertmurraya beringensis (assembly GCF_042433785.1). NCBI lineage: Bacteria > Bacillati > Bacillota > Bacilli > Caryophanales > Bacillaceae > Robertmurraya > Robertmurraya beringensis. The sequence goes on from NZ_JBHLUU010000107.1 coordinate 16,570, forward strand.
TCGCTTTGGTATCTTTTGGCCATCACACGTACAATTTGTGCCATATGGGTTAGATCATGTACAACCCATGTGGAAATCAACTCTCTTACCTTTACCACACCAAAAGCAGGATGGATGCCAGTTAACTCAAGATGTACCTCTTACGTGATATAAAATATTTACGAGAGTTTTATGTAAAAAATGGCCAAAAGCATGTGAAGTTTTATTTTCCAGCTGGGGAGAAATCCTTGATGACATAAAGAGCTTGATTGACTTTCAATTTGAAGCAACGAAAGTCTATGAATCATAAAAAAAGGAAAAAAGCTGTTAAACACCTGGATTTTGTTTAACAGCTTTTTCATTAGTTGGGGTTCTACCTTGTAAATAATCATCTTCTTCGTTCATCATTCATAGACTTAGGTAGAAAAATGTTTATCGAGGTCACAGTTGTGTGTAGGGTCCTTGTTCATCATGTGCTATTTTTCAATGGAGGTTATGAATATGATTAATTTTTATTCTTTCCAAGGTACCGTTACTATGATTAGTGATTTTTACACGGGACAAAATGGGGAGACAGCAGGATGTAATAAATTCATTTCGGTTGTGAATGAAACGGGTGCAGTGGTTAATTTCGTCGTTTCTCCAAGCACTTATTTCGTTGATCAGGCTATTGTGGCCATCGGAGATCGTGTAACGGGTTATTATGATGGAAATGCACCAACTATTCTTATTTATCCTCCACAGTATCAAGCATTGGTTATGGTGAAAGAAGCAACAAATCGAAATGTCAAAGTCGATTATTTTAATAATCAGTTGGTAAGTAGCGATGGACAATTGCAGTTAAATCTCTCACCATATACGCCAATCTTATTAACGAATGGTCAACCTTTTTCTAGTATCCCTGCGAATCGAGATTTAATTGTCATCTATGGACCTTCCACTATGAGTATTCCTGCTCAAACTACACCGTATCGGGTCATCGTTTTGTGTTTTCAATAGTTCTATCCTGGAACTCGTTAATCATAACGAGTTTTTTCGTAAAGATAGAAATTATATTGAAATATTTGTTATACAACTACTTACAAATAAAACCTGTCAATATTCATTTTCACTATAATTATTGGTACAACTTGAAAAAAATAGTAGATTTATAGAAATTTGGTAACAACCTTTTTTAAAGCAATAAATCCTTTATACGGAAAAGGCCGACGAAGTTTTACTAACGAGTTTTTAGAAGGTAATAGTTAGAACTGTAAATTCCTTCCTGAAATATGACAAAAATCGTATGATACGATGAATTTGTCATGAACGACCAATTGATTTTAGGAGGAAGAACACATGATTAAGAAAAAAGTCATTCTTACAGTTGCTGCTGCGGCAGCATTAGTCGTAGCAAGTCCAATGGCACAAAAAGCGAGTGCTGCTGAAAACACGACGACTGTTCATCAGAAGGTATACGTGTATCAGGGCTCCAATGTAAATGAATTAAATAGTTACCTACAAAAGTATTTTGCTAATCTTGGAATCAAGTTCAATACAAATACAACAACAACGACAGTGACGCAACAGCCAACTCAACAAACAGTTGAGACGCAGCAACCAACAGAAACAACCACACAACCGGCTCAGCAGCCAACAACAACCACCGAACCAACTCAAACTACTCAAACAACAAGCGCATTAAGCGCGTATGAACAAAAAGTAGTTGAACTGACGAACCAAGAGCGTGCGAAATACGGCTTAGCGGCTTTAAAAGTGGATACAGCTTTGAGCAAAGTGGCTCGTGAAAAGTCACTTGATATGTCAAAGAATGGCTATTTTAGTCATACAAGCCCAACGTACGGTTCACCTTTTGATATGATGAAGCAGTTTGGCGTTTCTTATCAATATGCAGGTGAAAACATTGCGATGGGACAAAGAACTCCTGAAGAAGTGGTACAAGCATGGATGAATAGTGAAGGACATCGTAAAAATATCTTAAGTGCAAGCTTCAACTACATTGGCGTTGGGTATGTAGAATCAGGGAATTATTGGACGCAAATGTTTATCGGTAAATAAAAGATGATTTGTGGAGCGTATCTAAATGGATACGCTCTTTTTAGTAGCCCCTCATTGACATAAGAATGATTGTCCCAAACATACAATAAAAGAATTAGATGGTCATTCAGACGAGTAGTCAATATTAGGAGGGTGTTTACATGTTAAAGCATGTGTGGAAAAGCTATCGAATGATTCAAGAATTGCTTAAAGAATTTCCGGTTAGTCATACCCCTATAGAACAACAAATGACCCCTCTGCTGAATGGTGCAAACACGGTATTATTCTCCACGCTATCAACCTTGCAACAATTCCCCTTAGCAAAAAAACAACTTAAATACTCGTTGTCTGCAATTTATCATAACGTCGAAGAATTGGACCGACTCATGCGCTCATGGGTACGAGCATCCACGTGGATGGATAGCGCAGACAGCGATGAAATCGAACGACGCAAGCAATTACTGTATCAACTAAATGACCAGCTAAAACAGATGGTCCCTTATATAGAAGATCTTTATGGAATCGAGGAATCTCATACTATCGTTCCAGCGTTATATCGGAGTAAGAAAGGGTTGATGTCTGGGTAATGGGTGGTTTGGCCGAAAAGAAGGACGTTCATATCCAAAATAAAGACCGTTCTTGTAGTTCCTAACTCTGCGAATGGTCTTCAAAATTCAGATGAAGACCATTTGTCTGAATAGAAACTACCGTTACAGTCTTCATAACGCCAGAAGACCATTTCTCGCTTCTACGAACAATCCATAGGTAGTCATCAACCTAATCCCGGTAAAAATGAATAGATTACTATATAATGTTAGGGAATAGCTTTAATACCAAAAGGAAGTGACCTTACATATGAATCCCATCCTATTCGGTAGCCTTGTCATCCTTACCACTTTTCTAATGGGTTCCTCTTTTGCAGTGGGAAAAATCGGACTCGCCTATGTATCTCCACTCTTGTTAGTGGGCCTACGGTTTACGATCGCAGGCATGATCATGGCATTATTCGTAATGAAAAAGCCACTTCCACGCAAAACTCTCGACTGGGGTCGAGTGATTCTAGTAGGTTTTTTCCAAACTGCGGGAGTCATGGGTTGTATTTTCCTAAGTCTACGAACGATCACAGCAGGTGAATCATCGATTCTCACCTTTAGTAATCCGTTAATGGTAGTCATTCTAAGTACTCTTTTCTTAGGTGGAAAATACGAAGTCCTACAGTGGCTTGGGATTATTTTAGGCTTTGCCGGTGTGTTTATTACCCTAGGCTTTCATCTACAAATACAGGAGGGCACATTACTTGGACTTGGATCGGCCATCTCATGGGCTACAGCGACTGTACTAATCAAAGCGTGGGGACAACGTTTTAATGTATGGGTCTTAACGGCTTATCAGATGCTGTTTGGAGGGATTCTTCTTTTAATTATGGGGGTAACGATGGAAACTCCTAAACTCGTCTTTCATCCGACGTCCGTCTTTATCATCCTATGGCTAGCGATCATGGCATCGATCGTCCAGTTTGCCGTCTGGTTTTACCTCTTAAACCAAAGCGATCCAGGCAAGACGAGTGCATTTCTGTTTTTAGCACCGTTTTTTGGAGTGCTCACAGGTTGGCTGTTATTGGACGAGGTAGTGGATTGGTACGTGTGCATCGGTGGTGGTTTTATAATACTAGGCATTTTCTTTGTGAACTGGACTTTTAAACCAAAGGATATGCCCAGCTCTGAAAATGGTTATTAAGGGACTTAACCAATGAAAGGCTAGGTCTTCTTTACATATAGAAAAAATCCCTCGCATATACATAAACTGTGAGACAACGAACGGACCACAGGAGGAGATGCATTTGGGATAATTTCAGTCATGAATTATAAGGGTGGAGTAGGGAAGACAACGGTTACATCAAACCTAGCAGCGGAACTCGCACATCAAGGAAAGAGAGTTCTACTTATAGATTTAGATCCTCAAGCAAACTTAACTCTTTCGTTTGTCAGTTTTGAAGAGTGGCGAAATTTGGACCAACAGAAAAGAACGATTAAGGACTGGTATGACGAATTTTTAGACCACAACACGAACGCACCTTTAAGAAATTCCATTATTACTCCTTATCAAGTGAACAATCGGCTTCATTCTTTTTTTAATCAGGATGGAAAAATTGACCTTATTTGCTCTCATTTAGAATTAATTCATGTGGATATGGAGCTATCAAGCAGACTCGGTGGACCGACGGATCGAGCCATTCGTGGGAATTATTTACGTGTGTTATCACTTTTAAAAAGAAATCTAGATTCTCTTAGAGGGGAGTATGATGTAATCTTAATTGATTGCCCACCTAATTTTAATATTGTGACGCAGAACGCCATGGTCGCAAGCGATTATTACATAGTCCCTGCGAAAGCAGATTATTTATCCACCCTCGGCATTCATACTCTTATACGACATATCCATATTTTAAAAGACAAATACAACCACCATCTTCGTCAGGGGGACGCTTACCAGTTAACTGAGATTTCTCCAGAAATGTTAGGTGTGGTTTTTACGATGATCTCCACCAATGGAAAAAAACCAATAACCATTCAACAAGAATACATGAGACAAGTGAGAAATGATTTTCATATCTTTACCTCTTTTCTGCGTGAAAATAAGACACTGTATGCAGATGCCCCTGAATCAGGCATACCTGTGGTGTTAAAGAAGGTCAAAAGGCAACAAGAAGATGTGATCAAGGAAGTGAAAAACCTTGCGATAGAAATACAGAAATTGACAAATTTATAGGAGGAAAATATGTCTAAAAAGAATGTTGAAGAAATATTTCAATTGATATTGGATACCTTGAAGCAATTGTCTGAGGAACAGGTTGAGAACCTAAGTAGTGGTAGTGCAACTCTAAAATACACCGAAACTACTACAAAAAAAGTGCATCCTTATGAAGAAATTAGAGATAAAATTCAACAAGCACATTCAATAAGTGACATTGAACAGATATTAACAACTCATACCAAAAAGTCTTTGCTGTCCATTTCTAAATATTATCAAATTCCAACAAAATCTTCAGATACAAAAGCGATCCTAACAAATAAAATAGTCACTCATTTTGGGAAATCTACGAAAAAAATACCGGAGGAGTCAACCGAGTTCGAAAACATCCAGCAACAACTTGAAAAAATAGAAACGATTAAGGATGGAAAAACATTCATCAATAACCATGCTACTCTTAAAACCAAAGTAAACTTAATAAAGCTAGCCAAGTCACTAAATGTGTATGTTGATCCGAACAATAAAAAGAAAGACATTCAATCAAGAATCGTGGAGTCCATTGTCGGTGCCAGACTAAGGGGAAAGGGAATAAGAGAAAGAGTGTAAGAATGATAAAAACAACCTGAGACTTAACTCAGGTTGTTTTTATAGGAGGCGACCAGATGAGTATGGAGAGTAAGTTGAAGTATTTACTTCAGGAAATTAACGAGAATACTTCATTCTTTGAAAAAAGAAAAGACAAACATAAAAAGCGAGCCTACTGGTTAAAGTTGTTATCCATTATAGCCTCATCCATTGTCACGCTGTTACTAGGATTAAAGGCAGTTAATCTGACCCTTTTTTCGAATATCGCTTTATTTTTTGCTGCGTTAGTTACGATATTCAATGGGATCGAAGGCTTTTTTAATCATAGGGCCCTGTGGTATAAAGATACAAATACGCTAATTCGTCTTAAACAGCTAAAAAGAGAGATAGAATTTCTCATTTCAGGAGAACAAGAAGACTCGATATCTATCACTCTTCTCACACAATATAAAGATATGCTTCAAGAAATCTTGATGGAAGATGTCCGTTCATGGTCCAGTATTCACGAACATCAAAAGGACGAACCATCAGATGGGTAGATATTATTTAGACAAAGTGGCCATGGTATTAACATCTTCACTAACTTCTTCAGTCTCTGTCGAAGAATTTAACAGAACAACTCCACCGATAATAAAAACAATACCCACTAACATAAGGACCGTTAGAACTTCACCCCAAAATACGACACCTATCAAGGCAGTCAAAGCGGTCCCTACACCAGACCAAATCGCGTAGGCCAAGCTAAGAGGAATCGTTTTTAATGATAGAGATAATAGATAGAATGCGAGCCCATAACCAACAGCAACACCCACAGAAGGAAGTAAGTTACTCATTCCATCCGACAGTTTCAGCAAGGAAGTAGCTACTAATTCAGAAATAATGGATATGGATAAAAATAGATAACCTTTCATGAATGAGCTCCTCCCATATTTAATAGTATCACTCCACCAATAATGAGCAGGATTCCCCAAACTTTTTTCCTATTAAAATGTTCTTTGTAAACCAAGACACCCACAAGTGCGGTGAGAGCGGTACCTAATCCAGCCCAAATGGCATAGGCGACACCGAGTGATAGGGTTTGAAGAGAAAGGGATAAGCAATAAAAAGCCAATCCATAACCAATCACGAGCCCAAGGGTAGGGAGAAGCTTTTTAAATCCATTTGTCGCTTTAAGCATAGAGCTGCCAAACACTTCACAGACGATTGAAACGATCAGAAGAACATATGCATTCATAGTGGTTACTCCTTTTTTTCCGTCATCGCAAATAATTGCTGAAATACTTCATCTTGTCTCTCTTTTTCTAAGGGAGCAATGTTTAGCATTTTTGAATAATACAGACCATCTAAGGCTAAGCGAATAATGGTGGCCGTCACTGGATCGATTCCGTCGTTTTCTAATTTGGTTAGAATCGACATATAACCCTTTGAAATATCGTTTGCTAAATCGGGATCTAGGTAAGAGGCCGCGAAAATCCCCACATTTAACTCGGCATTTTGCTCCAAATCTGTTTTGGACGCTTCAATTAAGGCCCGAGTCCATTTCCCTGACTTCTGTGGATCTCTTTCCGCAAATTGATCAAAGTTTACATAAAGTTCCTCGAACACAAATTGTGCTAACCCCTTTATTAAATTATCTTTATTTGGAAAATGATATAACAATCCACCTTTACTAATGCCCGCTTTTTTTGCGACCGCGTCTAATGTGAGGGCATTAAAGTCCTGCTCGAGTATGATTTGAATGGCAGTTTGTAAGATCAGCTGTCGTTTTTGACTCGCTTTTGATTCCATCGTTTATCTCCTTGTACAGTATGAAGTAAATTTATTGTACCGTCTGGACGGTTTTATTGTCAAAAGAAAAATTCAAAACAAAAAACACCAAACCATTACAGGTTTGGTGACATAAAACTACTTCCAAGTAGTAACCGCATCTACCGGTAATCGATAAGAAGGGCGACCTTCAACTGCTGCTTTTCCGATAGAAATTAGCATAACAGGAACATAGCGATCTTTATCTAAACCGAATGCTTCAGCGATCAATTCTCTATCAAAACCACCGATTGGATTTGTATCATATCCGTGTGCACGGGCAACGAGCATGATTTGCATCGATACAAGGCTAGCATCTATTAATACCAATTCTTTCATCGATTGATCTGGCATGTTTTTATAAAGAGGAGCGTACATATCTAAAAGCTTCTCCTTGATATCTTCTGGCATAAATCCGTGTTCTACTTGCTTTCCGTAAATTTCGTCCGCATACTCAATACTGTTCATATCACCAAATACGGCAATGACTGCAGAAGAAGTCGTCACTTGGGAGGAATTAAATTGAGCAAGCTTCAACATTTTTTCTTTCCCTTCAGGAGTATCTACTACCACAAATCTCCATGGCTGCATATTGATCGAAGACGGAGCAGTAGTTGCTTCTGTTAAAATCTCTTCCATTTCCTCGCGGCTGATCTTTACATTTGTGTCATAATTTTTTACTGAACGTCGACCGTGTAAAATTTCTTTAAAATCTGTTTGTTTCATGTTGTAATCACTTTCCTTTTTTAATATTCTTTTATGTTCGCTTGAACACGGATTAGCATGGTTACTAATGAACGTAATTCTTCCTCTGAAAAATCATGAAACATTTGTTTAATAAAGCTTAGCTTATCTGATTGGCAGGTAACTATGCGTTCGCGTCCTTCATGGGTTAATTGGACAAATGTTTCTCGATTGTCAGACGGATTTCTTCGTCTTGAAACCATTCCTTCCGATTCCAACTGTTTCAAATGTCTTGTGATGGCTGCATGATCAATATTGACCACCTTTTGCAAGGAAGACTGTTTGATTTCATCCACCTGATACAATTGATGCAACAATTCATATCTAGATAAGCTAATCTGAGTATTACGCTCAAACTTCGGGCCCATTTGATTACTTAGCTCTTTTAGCAAAAACAAAATATGCTCTTGATCGGGTATGGAATGAGTCATGTCTAAGCCTCCATTACGAAAATAAATTCATTGAGGTATCAATTATTGACCTGTCAATCATAATAGAAATATATTTTGAAATCAAGACATAAGCATTTTTTCAGAAAATATTATTTTTATTTTAAAAAGCATATGTACCTAACCAAAGAGCAGGAATAGTGAACAGTATTGTAGAAGAGTTACAAAAGTAGGGGAGTGATATGGTGGTAGAAATCAAACACGAAGAAATTATGGAAAGGCTAAAAGAATTAGGATCTGAGCAAACCAAGAGGATTTATGAAAATCATGGAGTACAGGAACCGTATTTTGGGGTCAAGATAGGTGATTTGAAAAAATTAGTAAAGTATGTGAAAAAGGATCATGAATTGGCTCTTCAATTATACTATTCAGGGAATCATGATGCGATGTATTTAGCTGGACTTTCCATCAACCCAAAGCTAATGTCAAAAGAAACCTTACAAGATTGGGCAAAGAAGGCATATTGGTATATGATTGCAGAGTATACCGTAGCGGGTGTAGCTGCTGAAAGTGAATTTGCGGTTGAGCTTGCTAGAGAGTGGATGACATCTGAAAATGAAATGATCGCGGTTTGCGGATGGAGTACGTACGCAAACTTTTTATCCATCACTCCGGACGAGAAATTAAATATATCAGAAATTAGAGAGTTATTGAATGTAGTCAAAAATACCATTCATAGCGAAAGAAACCGCGTTCGGTATGTCATGAATGGATTTGTGATTGGAGTAGGTACCTATGTCACCGAATTAAATGAGGAAGCAAAGCAAGTAGCCGAGCATATTGGAAAGGTACATGTAGATGTGGGGAATACGGCATGTAAAGTACCCTTGGCTTTTGATTATATTGAAAAGGTGGAAGCGAAGAACCGAGTCGGTTTGAAGCGGAAGACCTGCATTTGTTGATGAATGTTTTTCAAATGAAAGAAGTTACATTCATATAAGATATGGAATGGCCAGTATCAAAGTATACTGGTTTTTTTGTATGAATAAAACAGTCCTCTCTTGACATTGATAATCATTATCAATTATCATGTAGTTAAATTAGTGTTAATGATAATCATTTTCAATTATGACTATACCCTATAACCGGGAGGGAACTACATCAATGACGATCCTCACGTGTGAATGGTGCGGTTTTACAGAACAACAAACAGAAACATGTGACAACATGGAACCTTGTCCATGTTGCGGTTTATTTGTAGATGAGGTAGAAAATTAAAAAGGAGGACTTCTTTTGACCAAACGTCTATTAGAGTGGTGTATCCAGAGCCCCTATCATGTAAAGGATTCTAGTACTACGCCCTGTTGGAAACATGAGGTTCAACTTATGATTAATCAGGTTGTTCAGCATTATTTTCAACTGCCTAGACACATACAAAATTCTATTAGCATCATGAAATTAATTGATACATATCGAAAGAATTTGCAAATAGAAGGATTTGAGTCTGTCACTCATTACTGTGTGGTAATGGCAAAGATTACCGATCAGTTACTTGCTTTCCTTTCAAGTGAATCTAAGCACGTACCACAGCTCTATTTTTACCATCAACAAGAAGGGGTACATTCATTTCCCATAAACATAGAGTTGACAGAATATTCAAGTAAATTGTATAGTATGAAGAAATATTTATTACTTGCAGATGATGATTTAATTACACGTTTTCAATTAATGCTGTCAGCTTATTCGGTAAATGTATATGGAATATTACCTGACAAGGTTCAAATAGTAACCTTGATGGACGGAAAGACGCATGAATATTCTCCGACAGCGGAGGATCTCATTCTTGGACAACAGTACGTGAAGGATTTGAAGAAAACTAAAATGAAACAGGAAAGCTGGGAGAGAAGATTATGAAACCAACACCTTATATTGCTGTAAAAACATTTGACCATCAAGTTGACTGCTTCTGCCCAGATGCGGATCATAGCGAGGTAATTACGATTCAAAGGGGAGACATACTCGAAATTACTCCTGAGCGGAAATACACGGTTATTAATGGTTGGTATGCTTTAGTGATTATCAATCAAAGCTTTTCATTTTATATGGCTGTGGAAGATATCGAATGGTACTTTACAAAAGAACAACTGATATCCATGCTAGATGTAGATCTTCAGATAAACTATTATCAATTTAAAATCAACCAAGCTCTCGATGAGGCTGATGAAATATCTTTTATGAATTTCACAGAGAAAATGAACGACTCAAATGAAATGAAGGAAAAATTGCAGATGTATTTGCGGAATGTAGCTGTTTAAGCGGTCTCTCCGTGAAGTGCTGAGAGACTTTTCTAATTATTAGATACTGATGACTGTTATTATAACGCTTCTCCTTGCAAGTGGTTTTCATAAGGTAGAAGAAGACCACTTCTTATTAAAAATTGAATGGTAACGGTCTTCATTCACGCTATGAAGACCGTTATCTTATTAATTAAGCCAGCCACACAAAACCTTCATTCTTCAGTAAAAGTTTCGTCATAATTTGTTCATATTTTCACGATATCATACACGTATGAATGATAAATTGGGACATGATTCCCTTTTTTAGGAAAGGAGCACTTACAAGCTGTTATGAGGGAGAAGAGGAAAAATAAAATACTCTTTACTCGGATGAATATTCTCTTTTTTATAGTCTTTTTGTTGTTTTCGACGTTGATTATTCGACTGGGAAAAATTCAAATTGTTCAAGGAGAGGAATACGCGAAGGAAAGTGAAGAGACGACGACCACTGTTTATACCTGGACTACTCCTCGCGGAAAGATCTATGACCGTGATGGAAATGTTTTGGTGGAAAACGAGGCCATTTTCACATTGACGTACATCAATCCTTCGAATGAGCACAGCCAGCAGGAACGGCTTGAATTGGCACAAAAGATTGCTGGACTAATAGAAGTAAGTACAGAAAATGTAAAAGAACGCGACAAAAAAGATTATTGGATTTTTACTAGAAAAGAAGATGCATATGCGAAGGTGACTGCAGAAGAACAAGCGAACTTGGATGATAATGAAGAATATCAACTGATTTTAGAGCGAATTACCGAAGAAGAGTTAGAGACGATCACAGCTGCGGAAATGGAAGTACTTGCGATTAAAAGAGAAATGGATGTGGATAGCTCTTCCATTAAAAGAATCAAGATGGGATTAACAACAACAGAGATGGCCATCATCAATGAGCGACTTGAAGAACTTCCTGGTTTCGAGGTCAAAGTGGACTCCACCAGAAAATATGTATACGGTAATACGCTTCGTCAGCTTTTTGGTAATGTGGGTCAAATTCCAGAAGAAGCTAGCGATACGTATAAAAGTAACGGGTACCAACTAAGTGACCTCGTAGGTACAAGCTTCATTGAGCAACAATACGAGAATTGGCTTCGCGGGACTAAGGAAACTCAAACCTATGTTCAAGATAAGACGGGTAACCTTATTGAAGGGGAAGTAACCCCAGGGGAATCCGGAAAGGACTTGATTCTCACGATTGACTTAGCCCTCCAGCAGGAAGCGGAGAAAATCATAGAGGAAGAGTTGAAAAAGGACAGTGGTGCGAGTGAAGGGTATGCGGTCGTAACCAACCCACAAACAGGTGAAATTCTTGCGATTGCTGGGAAAAGTGAAGAAAATGGTGCGATCAGTGATGAAACGTACGGTGCACTATATAACGCCTATGCGATGGGTTCGGCGGTGAAAGGGGCGACTGTATTAACGGGTTATGAAACAGGAGTGATTTCCCCAGGTGATACCTTCCTCGATAGTCCGATAAAAATTGCCGGAACTCCAACGAAGAAGTCCTACCAGAATATGGGGACGATTAATGATCTAACGGCTCTTGAAAGATCTTCAAATGTGTATATGTTCCATATTGCCATGAAAATAGGAAACTATGATTATGGGAAGAAAGAAGGATTTCACGATCCTGATGAAGCATATGCAACCATGAGAAAATTTTTTAACCAATTCGGTTTAGGTGTGGAAACAGAAATTGATCTTCCAAGTGAAGCAACGGGATACAATGGTGGGGTTCAGCAATTAGGGAACTTAATGGACTTTGCGATCGGACAATTTGATACGTACACGCCTCTTCAGCTAGCACAATATGTTTCGACCATTGCGAATGATGGAAAAAGAGTGCAGCCTCATTTGATGATGGAGGTACGCGAGCCAGACCATGAAAGTGGTGAGTCAGCTGAAGTGATTGAGGAATTTGAAACGAATGTGTTAAACACGGTGGATATGGAATTACCCTATATTGAACGTGTACAAGAAGGATTCCGCCGAGTGATGACCGGATCAAAAGGAACCGCCGCATCTTACTTTAAAGGGGTTACGTATGATCCAGCAGGTAAAACAGGGACGGCTCAGGTGTCAGATGGCAAGGGTGGCTACAACTATAACTTAACATTAGTTGGATATGCGCCCTATGACAATCCCGAAATTGCCATCTCGATCGTTGTACCCAATGCAGAAAATGATAGCAGTGGAATTAATAAGTATATCGGAAAGAGAATACTTGATTTTTATTTTGAAAATAAGTAAGACGGCTTCCAATTGGCTGCTGATATTTTTCGAGTGAAAAATCAATAAGCCAGTTTACCTTCAAAAGGAACTGGCTTATTCCATGTTATTTATGATGCTTTTTCGCGAGATGGTCTAGTAAATCGTCAAAGGACAGTTCAGACATGGATGTTAGTCGATGAACATGGCCTTTAAAGTCTAAGTATTGTGTAACAGGGTTAGGAACGATGACACAATGAAGTCCGGCTCCGACTGCTGCGGTTAGTCCGTTTAAGGAATCCTCAAAGCAAAGTGCTTCGTTTGCCTCGACACCTAGCTCTTGAAGAGCCTTTACATACAGCTCGGGATCTGGTTTAACCTTATCAACATCATCGGCGGTTTTTATCACTTGAAAATAATCCAGAATTTCAAATCGTTCTAGGTACTCAACGACCCACTTTCTATGAGAGCTTGAAGCGAGACCAATCTTTAAGCCATGCGTTTTTGCAGCTTGAAGATAATCTAATACACCCTCACGAAGAGTAAATTGATCCTTTCTTTTTTGATACAGCTCATTTGTTCTTGATTTCACTAACTCCCTATCAATTGGTTGATTGGACATAGCGTTCAATTCGTCGTACAGGCCCCCGCCTGTTGTTCCTATGTATTTTGCAAAATTTTCTAGCTTTAAATCACAGCCATAGTCAAGCATAACCTCCTTGGTCACGTCATACCAAACAGACTCGGTATCTACAATTAATCCATCAAAATCAAAAATGATTGCTTTATACATAATTCCCTCCTGTTTTTGATAATAGGTTATAATACATTATATCTATATTCGTAAGTGAAAGAAACCTATTTACTAACCATTTCACAACAATTTTCGATGGGCAACTTTTGCTGGTTCTTGTTTTCGAAAAATGGTTACCCTAACTACTATCAACATGATTTGGTGGTGTACGATGATGACGGTTGAGAAACAATCCTTTCAGTTTCGATCGGAAAGCGCCTCGGGTAAGGTTGAAGTGGAAGGAGAGGTTAAAGGTTCGTTTCGAATTCCTGGTCAAGATGATATGAAATTAAAAGCTGTCCTTGCCCTCTTACATTCGGTAGATCAAGGGAATTTTAAAAAGGTAAACGAAGTAGAGCTCTTTCATGAATTAATGGAACAGATTGAATCTACCATTGATCAAATGAAAAGGTATGACCATTTTCAGGGTCACAGGTTAGAAAGTAAATGATAAAAAAGCCAAAATCCAATAAAGATTTTGGCTTTTTCGTTAGTATTATTTGTTTTCTTTTCGATCTGGTAAATCAATTGCTTCTTTTTGTTTGTTACTTTTATAGGAATGCTTTTCATCCGTACGAGTTTCCCAAATACTATACTTAATGTCATTCGAGCTTTGTTTTTTATTTGTCATCTAAAAAACACCTCCTTATTATAGATTTTTATAAATGGAAAATTCTATACAAAAATAATAATAAAAGAATATTAGCAATTTTCTTTCGTATGGAAAAGTACGGGTTGATTGTATATTCTGATAAGATAAACAGTTTTGAAGGGTGGAGTATTTTGTGGGGAAACATCACGAAAGTGAGAAGTTACAGCGCGGGTTAGACAACAGGCACATCCAGCTGATTGCGCTAGGAGGGGCTATTGGAGTTGGCTTATTCTATGGATCAAGCGCAACGATTCAAATGGCTGGTCCTTCGATTCTTCTTTCTTATATAATCGGAGGGATCGTTATCTTTACGATCATGAGAGCTTTAGGAGAAATGGCGGTAGATGAACCGATTTCTGGTAGCTTTAGCTCGTACGCTCATCGTTACTTAGGGCCGTTTGCCGGATACTTGTCAGGCTGGACATATTGGTTTATGTGGGTGGTTGTCGGAATGGCCGAAATTACGGTCATTGGCGTTTATGTGAATTACTGGTTTCCAGATATCCCTCAGTGGGTGACAGCACTTGCTACGTTAATCGTCGTTACATTGATTAATTTGATGAATGTAAAAGCCTTTGGAGAGTTTGAATTTTGGTTAGCATTGATTAAAGTTGTCGCGATTATTGGAATGATTTTAGTTGGCTTGGGTATTATTTTATTTGGGTTTGGTAATGGTGGACAACCAATGGGTCTAGACAATCTTTGGGCTCATGGCGGCTTTATGCCAAATGGCATAGAGGGAATTTTATTATCTTTGGTTTTGGTCATGTTCTCGTTTGGCGGTGTAGAACTAGTAGGGATCACAGCTGGGGAAGCGAAGGATCCACACAAATCGATTCCATCTGCGATTAACAATGTCGTTTGGCGAATTTTGATTTTTTATATTGGTGCTTTAGGAATAATGATGATTTTATACCCTTGGAATGAAGTTGGTTCCAATGGCAGCCCGTTTGTTTTGATTTTTGATAAAATTGGGATTCCTGGCGCTGCACATATTATCAATTTTGTCGTGTTAACGGCTGCTTTGTCCGCATTTAATAGCGGGATGTTCAGCACAGGGAGAATGCTTTACAATTTATCATTACAAAATAATGGCCCTAAATACTTTGGTCAGTTAAACAAGCATCAAACACCAAGACGTGGAATTCTATTCTCGGCTTCGTTTTTACTAGTCGCTGTATTTCTAAATTATATTATTCCAGAAAAAGTATTTATGTTTATTTCGTCTGTTGCAACAGTGGCAGTAATTACAAGCTGGACGATTATTCTACTCACACAAATAAAGTTTAGACAATCAAAGACAAAAGATGAGGTGGGTAAATTAGCATTTAAAATGCCTCTTCATCCACTTTCGAACTATGTGGCTCTATTGTTCTTAGCTTTTGTGATTGTGTTAATGGCGTTCATGGACGGCATGAGAGAAGCCTTATACGTAGCACCTGTATGGTTTCTTATCCTTTACGTTGGCTATCGAATGAAAACAAGAAAATAACAACAAAGCGGTCTCTCAAATACGGAGACCGCTTCTTTTAGTTAGCATAATAATTTTGTGTGTAATAAGGCTGAGCTTCCTCATTAAAGGCTACTCCAACACCTAAGTATTCAAAACCTGACTTTACAATGTTTTTTCGGTGTCCTAAAGAATTCATTAATCCTTCATGTGCAAAAATGCTGCTAAACTGACCGTACGCAAGATTTTCTCCAGCCAAGGTGTACCGTATTCCGTCTTCTTCCATTCGGTCAAAAGGAGACTCTCCTTGAAGATTCGTATGATCAAAATAGTTATTGACCGCCATATCCGAGCTATGTTTCCGGGCTGTTTGCATCACATGTTCATCCCATGAAAGGACCTGAAGTCCATGATTGACCCTTGTGGCATTGACTAGATCAAACATTTGTAACTCAAATCCTTCTTTTAATGCGTCACTTGGCTCTGAATAGATCGATCTTTTATTGTTTTCTACCTCTTCGGTTAAAATTTGAATGGCGGTAACCGTATTTTCTTCATGCACATCATAAAAGATTGTCACGTAAGAGTCATCAAGTTCGAACATATCATAATCACTGTCTTCTTGTAACTGATAAAAAACTAATCCTTTTTGCAATCGAGTGATTGGTTGCCCTAATGTGTCACGAACGGTTTGTTTTAGACTATTTAACTTGATTCCGTTTGTAGATGAAATTAAATCTTGATTCGTGTACAATCCAATTACTTGTTGCTGGTCATTGTACATGACTTTGACAAAGTTATGGTAGTTTTCATGATACGTATGCCATTCCGTTCCATACTCATTCATCTCTGACCGCTTAGGTGCTCCCAACATATTTTCGATATCTGCCTTTGATTCACCAAGTTCTATATTATATATTGAAAACATTTGATTCGTAGGAGACACCAGATCGGGAGAAGGGACTTCTAATTCAGAAGGTAACTGTTCCTCAGCTAATTCTTCTACTTTTTCCTCAAGAAACCCGATACTGCCAGCTAAGTCATCCAAAAGCTCAGATAGCCCGAAATTATCAAGTTGTATGTTAAGATCCTCGGCAATTGCTCCGATTTCCACTTCTTTTCCGTAGGTATTCCACAAATAATTCAGACCAAATAATAATATGACTAAGAGAAAAAGTCGTCTCAAGTTTTCTCCTCACTTTCTATTAAAAATCCCATCTTTTCCATTATATCTATCACTTTAATCACTCATACGTAATACCATTCTATACGAAGTTCTTTTCTTCATGATAGTAAAACGAACTTGCAGGAAAGTGGAAAAATTTGTTGTATTATTAAAAGGAAGCAAAGAGGAGGGTCTGTATGGGAATTTCAGATTTACATATTAGGGTTGCAACCACTAATGACAGTGATCAAGTTCATAACTTACTAAATACACTTGCACAATGGATGAAGGATACAAAAATCAACCAATGGAGTTTTTTATTAGAGGGAGAAGATGACGAGCTAAAAGAGTGGATCTCCAACGGACTGACCTATATAGTCGAAAAAGATGAAGCATTTATAGCTACATTCACTCTTTTACCGGAGGCAGGGGAATGGGACCAACATATTTGGGGAGATGATCTTCCAGCAAATACCTCTTATTTGCATAGACTCGCCATTTCTCCAGCCTTTATGAGGAAGGGAATAGGTCAAAAAGTGATTGAGTGGCTTTCTACGAGAGAGATAGACAGAGTAAGATTGGATTGTGTTGCAGAAAATGAAAAATTGAACCGATTTTACGAAAATAATGGGTTTGAGTTGAAAGGAATAACCGACGATCATTGCAAATATGAAAAAATCATGAATAGGGGAGAGTCTATTTAGGAGTGCTACCTTCGGGGTGTAAAACCATTTTTACACCCTATAAATAAAAACCTCACTATCTCTAGCTCTTTTTATCTTCCTTGAAAATATCCAATCGCATCCTTAACAGTGGCAAACGAGTGAGTGGACGATAAGTTTAGTCCTTGATCGACCGAGAGCTTAGCCAATTGTGGCCTTAGTCCAGTAATAACAGAACGTACACCTAAAAGTGACATAACATGAACGATATTAAAAAGAGTATCAGCAACTAAGTTATCTAGACTAAAGATCCCAGAGAAATCGAAAATGAGGCATTCTACCTTTTGTTTTTGCACTTTCATCGGTATCGTATCAAGAAGCTGCCTCGCTCGTTCCTCATTGATTGATCCTACAAGTGGGAGGACAGATATCTCATTCGTAAAAGGCACTAGAGTTAATGATAACTCATTAATTTGTTTTTGCATTTCCTTTTGTTGGTTTTCGTTTTCTTTTCGTTCTGTAATGTCCCATACGATGAATTGAATAGCCCTTTGATTCCCAATCGGAGCAGGATGACAATACAAGTCAATATCTACCGTGGTCCCGTCCATTCGGAAAACAGTTTCTTCAATGACTGGCATTGGTTGCTCGTAAGCAGATTGGATTCTTTTTTCAATGGCAGCCTTGGAGAATTCTTGAAAAATATCAAGCGGGCTAAGGCCAATCGCCTCTTCTATGGTGGTTCTAAAAAAAGCTGCAGCTGCTTGGTTGATGTAAATGATCTTTAAATTGGTATGAATAATAATGGGGTCAAGCGAATATTCAACAATCTGGCTGTAATTGACATTTGATAGATCACTCATGATGTTCACTCCCTTGACATTAAGGGTAAAGGTTCATAGAAAATTTTTCAAGGAAATTAAGATAATTTAGAATAATAATAAAATGGATGGCAAATCGTTATAATGATACATATATAAAGTTCAAGCAAGAGAGGTGTGCGTTCCATGTGTGGAAGATTTTCCTTAACCGAAGAAATATATAATTTAAAGAGGCAGTTTGAATTTGAATTCTTTGAGGAAATTGGACCAAGGTATAATATAGCTCCCAGTCAAATGGTGCTTGCGATCGGTCAAAACAAAGGGGGACGAAAAGGAGCGTATTTGAAATGGGGCTTGGTCCCATATTGGGCGGATGATCCGAAAATAGGGTATAAAATGATTAATGCTCGAAGTGAAGGAATCGATGAAAAACCATCATTTAAACAACCTTTCAAACAGCGACGATGCCTCATCTTGAGCGATGGCTTCTATGAGTGGAAGAAGAATGGGAAAGAGAAACAACCGTATCGATTTGTCATGAAGGATCACAAGCCATTTGCACTAGCAGGGCTTTATGATGTTTGGAAAAAGGAAGGGCAGTCACCAATTGTCACTTGTACGATTATCACAACCACACCAAACGAAGTGACAGAGGATGTTCACGATCGAATGCCAGTTATTTTAAAAAAAGAGGACTACGACACCTGGTTAGACCCGAATAACCAAGATACCACAATGTTAAAATCGTTGTTAAGACCTTATCCAGCCGACGAAATGGTGAAGTATGAGATTTCTCCATTAGTAAATAGTCCGAAAAATGAAGTTCCAGAAATTCTTCAACCGATGAATAGCCAGTAAAAAAAGACCTCACTCAGGAAAAATGAGAGAGGTCTTTTTGTTCTAATGGATGGCTTTTTTCTTAAATCTTCCGCCTCTAACCTCCGCAATATCTGCAATGGCTAAAAAGGCAGAGGGGTCAATTTCTTCAACAATACTAGTCATTTTCGATTCTTCTAGCCTTGTGATGATACAGAAAATGACCTTCTTTTCATCACCAGTATAAGCACCTTCTCCGTGTAAAAAGGTAACCCCTCTACCAAGACGGTCGGTAATGGCATCTCCGATTTCATGAGCAAAGTCACTAATGATCCATACCGATTTGGATTCTTCCATCCCCGTAATTACAACATCAATCGCTTTTGAAGCAATGACGTACGCTAAAATCGAATACATGGCACGATCCCACGAGTACACAAAACCGGCTGAACCAAGAATGAATAAGTTGATAAACATTACAATTTCACCGACGGAAAAAGGAACCTTTTTACTGATTACTATCGAAAGGATTTCAGTTCCATCAAGTGCTCCCCCATTACGGATAACTAGTCCCACGCCAATTCCCAAGAAAATACCACCAAATATCGTAGCTAGTAAAATGTCATCGGTGAATGGATCGACTGGATGAAAAAATGTTGCAAATAAGGATAACATGATAATTCCATAGATGGTGGAAATCGCAAATGTTTTTCCAAATTGCTTATAACCTAGATATACAAAAGGTAAGTTTAGTATGAAAAGAAAGATCCCTAATTTAATTCCAGTGATATGAGAAAGCATAATCGAAACCCCGGTTACACCACCATCAATAACCTGGTTAGGAATCAAGAATATCTCTAACCCTACAGCCATTAACAAAGCCCCAATGGTAATAAATACACCTCTTTGTACAATTCTTCGTACAGATAATCTACGGTGTTGTCTTTTTTCTAATGCTAAATCTGTCAAAACCCATCACGCCTTTTCTATTAAATGTAATAAATATAAAATTAAGAGCCTTGTAAGCAATATATTTGTATGTAACATAAGTATATAATATAATAAGGTTATGTTACCAATTATATGCTCAGAAGAAGGGAATCAAACACTATGGAATATGTAGATGCGATTCGTGATACGACAAAAATAAAAGCTCTTAAAAAGCATCTAAAAGACCAGTCGGCTAGAGATTATTTATTATTTGTTCTTGGAATAAATACAGGCTTGAAAATTAGTGAAATATTGACCATCAAGTGGTGTGACATCCTTAACGAAAATGGTAGTACTAAGAATTTCATGGAACGAGAAGAGCAGGAAATCCCCATTTATGTGAATTCAAAGGTGAAATACGCTATATCTCTTTATCTTTCCTCAATTTCCTATCATTATAGTGATTATGTTTTTAAATCCTCTAAAACGAATGACCCCATTACGAGACAACAGGCGTATCGAATCATCAACAAAGCGGCAAAACATGTGGGGATTGAAGGGAATATTGGAACACACTCCATGAGAAAAACCTTTGGTTATCACGCCTACAAAAAAGGAATCGCCATTGCACTTCTACAAAAGATTTTTCACCATACATCCTCTTCTGAGACATTAAAATATTTAGGAATCAAAAAGGAGGAAGAAATCAAAACAGAAATCGATGTGAATTTATAAGGGGGAGAAAAAACATGATTAATATTGATTACTCGATTTTACTAGGTTCGTTACTTCTGATTATAGGAATCATCACGACCAAATTCTCAAGTCGACTTGGCATGCCAGCTCTTATTCTCTTTTTAGCCGTAGGGATGATTGTTGGAAGTGATGGGTTAGGAATCATCTACTTCGATAATGCCACATACGCTCAGTTAATTGGTGTACTAGCACTGATTATCATTTTGTTTGAGGGTGGGTTGCAGACAAGATGGACAACAGTAAAATCGGTATTGAAGCCATCGTTATCTCTTGCAACCATAGGAGTATTAATTACGACTTCCGTGGTAGCTGTTGTTGTTAATTTATTATTTGATGTACCTTGGCTTGAAGCATTTTTAATTGGGTCTATCGTAGGTTCTACCGATGCGGCTGCTGTATTTGCTGTATTAAAAGGGCAGAACATTAACCCTAAACTTGGATCAACTCTAGAAGCTGAATCTGGTACGAACGATCCTATGGCCATGTTCTTAACATTAATGTTTATTCAATTGCTGACGATTGAGGAAACGAACGTGTTCCTACTTATCCTATCTTTCTTTTGGCAGATGGGAATGGGATTACTTATTGGGGTTATCTTTGGGAAACTAGCAACCATGGCAATTAATCGTATTAATCTAGATTCTAGTGGACTTTACCCCATTTTTGCAGTAGCTTTTGCCTTACTAACCTATAGTTTCACAGCGTTGGCACATGCAAGTGGATTGTTAGCCGTATACGTGGCAGCCCTTGTTATAGGAAATTCTGACTTAACCTATAAAACGTCCATTTTCCGATTCAATGAAGGGTTTACCTGGATGATGCAGATCTTAATGTTTATCCTTCTAGGATTGTTGGTTTTCCCATCTCAGCTTTTTACTTCTGATGTGATGATAAAAGGTATCCTTATTTCAGTAGCTTTAATCTTTGTTGCACGTCCGATCGCAGTTTACCTCTCAACGATAAAGATGGATTTTAACCATAAAGAAAAGATCTTTGTCTCTTGGGCAGGATTACGCGGAGCGGTGCCGATCGTTTTGGCAACATTCCCTATGCTTGCGGGAATTGCCGATAGTCAGACGATCTTTAATGTCGTTTTCTTCGTCGTTTTTACATCTGCTTTGATTCAAGGGTCAACCATTCTTTTACTCGCTGAGAAACTAGGGCTAACGGGACCAAAGAAATCCACCCCTGCACACTCTTTGGAACTTGTCTCTATCGGAAAAGCCAATGCGGAAATCATTGAGTACGAAATCCATAAAGAAGATCTGTTAGTGAATAAAAAAATCGTAGACATTTTATTTCCAGAAAATGTCCTAATCAACGCCATCATTCGCTCGGATAAATTGCTCACACCAAGAGGGGATACTTGTTTGCTTGAAGGTGATATTCTATACATCCTCACACCAAGGAGCAGCATCGGGAAGTTAAAAGAGATGTTTAAGGACCATGAGTTTTAATAAAGGCTGTTTTCGTATTAAATTCATTCTATTTTCTGCTGAAATTTAGCACAATTATTAAAATTAGGTTCCAAAAAGGAACAAAGATTAAGAAAATAGCCTTAATAAAAAACGGACAGTTATTCATGAAAGAATAGCTGTCTATTTTTTTACAAGAATGCTTGGCAAAGTTATACATATGATGGGTATATAATCTAATGGAGGTTGTCCATGTCCTTACTCCCAATTATTGTCTCATCATTATGTACCGGTTTAGGCGCCTTGCCTATTTTACTCGTAAGAGATGTTTCTCATAAAGGAAAAGATATGTTATTAGCTTCCACAGCGGGAATCATGGTCGCTGCATCTGCCTACGGGTTAATTCCAAATGCTATTCAGCTATCAAATGTAATGGTTTTGGTGGTTGGAATCTTATTTGGAACACTCGTTCTAACCTTGTTGGAAAGTATGATTCCGCATGTTGACCTCAACCATTCGGAGCAATCCTCAAGAAAAAAGAGAGTGGTTTTATTGTTTCTTGTAGCTATGTGTCTTCATAATGTACCAGAAGGATTATCGGTAGGGATCAGTAATGCAAGTGAAAACTATGAGGTTGGTTCGCTTGTGTCGTTTGCCATAGGGTTACAGAATGTCCCAGACGGATTTTTGGTTGCATTGTTTTTATTGAGTCAAAATGTAAGTGTGATACGTGCTATTTTACTTGCAACTTTAACTGGAGTTATTGAAATGTCTGCAGGTTTAATAGGCGTACTCTTGGGGGGGACATTTGAGCCGTTGATTCCTTATGGACTAGCATTTGCAGCTGGTTCCATGCTATTTGTGGTTTATAAGGAACTAATTCCAGAAAGCCATGGAGACGGAAACGAAAGGGCATCCACCTGGGCATTTATCATTGGGTTTGTGTCTATGGTACTCTTGACAGAGGTTTTTCGATAAGAATTAAAATCACCAAGAAGGGCGAAGATGACACTTGGATCACACAAAGTCAGCTTCGCCCTTATCTTTTATCTTCCACTAGGAAAAACACGCTGAACCATTTCTGTAAATTCCTCAAACAATCCTTTAACCGGTTCACCCTTTTGGATCTTGTCTCCATAATCTCCCATACGATCAACGAAGTCTGGGTTACTTGAAACAAAAACATTATTGATTCCTTTGTCGGTTGATTTTACTTGATCCGAAATTTTCTTTTCTAAGTCCTCTCGAACATCACCTTTTGTGTTGTCCTCTAACACGACTGCAACATAAGCATTATTCTCAGTCACAATCACGTTTGCGTGGCGAACTTCCTGCATATTTTCGATTCGTTACTTCTAATACCAGCTATGCACAGCCAAAGGAATGTCCTGATTCCCATACACTCGAAGTAGTATCCATTGAAAACATTCATGAAGTGGAAAAAGCGTTGCGGGTTCTTGTTCCGATTGCTTATGAAGTGGGAGAGTTTCCAGAGCTTTATTCAGAATGGGAGGTCGTTTCACTAAAACCTTTTCCGAGGACAGTGGGTAAAAGTGAGGAAGAAAATTATTACGGTATGGCTAAACACTTTTGCGGAAAAGAGGTGGCAGACAGATCCTGGCTCGTCCGTTTGCATTTTCCAAAAGTGAAGGCTACCAGTGGAAGCCAAGGCCAGATCTTTATTGCCAAAAAAGAAGAGAGCGGCTGGTTTGTCTGGTTTAAAAATCACTAAAACCTAGTTGTCTCACATATCGATGACACAATATAATTCAAAAAAACGCTTAGGTAAACCCAAGCGTTTTTGTTTTATTTATTTAAGTCTTTCTTGGTGATTTCGCTACGAATATCTTTTTCCTTTGAGAATTCTGTATCTTGCTGTTTATTGTTCGGATACTTATTTTTACGTTCGCGGTTATCGTTTCGGTTGGTCAAGAGTTTCACTCCTTTCTATGTAGTCGGAATTATTATTGGCTATTTTCATCCTATATATTAACCATTCATATTTAGAACGTCCTCCAAACACCCCAACATTTCCCATTATATGATACAATATAAAAACGTCTATTCAACGGATCTCAAGTCTTAAAGGAGTCCTACCACGCACATGCCAATCTCATTTATTCAAATTTCACAACATATAAATTTAATTATAAAAAAGAAGGTGTTACTTTGAAGAAATCCAGCATTTACTTATTGCTAGGCATTAATTTATTTTACATTGTCAATTTTTTAGTAAACTTTGAACATACCTTTCTTGAATGGTATTGGCTGGTATTTTTTATCATTGGACTAGGTTTATCCATTTTTTATTTGTTAAAAGCAAACAAAGAAAAACCGTACATTTTGATTGCATTATTAGTGACGAGCCTGAGTTCGATTGGATTTTACGGCTTTCAATATTTTCTTTCTCATCTTATGGGTTAGATAGAAGGAGGTAACTTGTATGAGTGTAATAATGAAAACACCGGAACCACCTTATTACGCGGTGATTTTTTCCTCGCAAAGAACGGATGGAGAAAATGGATATGGAGCAATGGCCAATAAAATGGTCGAATTGGCCTCCAAGCAATCAGGTTTTTTAGGCGTAGAAAGTGCCCGAGATGACCAATTGGGAATTACGGTTTCTTACTGGGACTCCATAGATGCGATCCATGCGTGGAAAGAGCATTCCGCACACATCATCGCCCAGGAAAAGGGGAAATCCGAATGGTATCAGTCTTTCTCTTTAAGAGTGTGCAAAGTTGAAAGACAAAGTTTTTTTGAAATGTAAAAAAGACATCCGACTAAGATTGGATGTCTTGTCCATGAATTCCACTTCTAATTTCCTCTACATCTGTATTACTGTATTGACTAGTACCTTTGCTGCCTGTTTGAGCCAGTAACGCTTTTACTTCATTATAAGACAAGCCAGATTCCGCATTTTTCTTTTTGACCTCATTAATATCCGTTCCAACTTCTGTATATTCCTTGTGATCCATATAATAACCTCCTGACGACATTCTTCTTACTCTTTCTTGTTAACGATAAAATTATGTAATGAAAGGGACTTCACATGTTAACAATGTAAGTGGTAGAAGAAGTTTATCAGTTAGGAGTTAGCTCATGACAAAATTAATCAAGTTACCAGCCTTACTCATCCTTGATGTTCAAAAAGGGTTTGATCATCCTTATTGGGGGAATAGAAACAATCCAGAGGCAGAGGAAAACATGGCTCGTTTGCAAGCCGAGTGGAGGAAGAGGAAGGGGCCGATCATTTACTCCAAACATCTATCCATTCAGCCCCAATCACCTTTACACCATACAAACAATGAAGGAACAGAGTTTAAAGACATAATCAAACCAGAACCAAATGAAACGGTTTTTACAAAACAAGTAAACAGTGCTTTTATAGGAACGGAGTTGGAAACGTATTTAAGTAAGCAGCAAATAAAAACGGTTGTTATTACTGGTCTATCTACACAGCATTGTATTTCAACAACTACAAGAATGAGTGGAAATCTCGGTTATCAAACCTATCTGGTTTCAGATGCGATCGCGGCATTCGAGATTACCGATCATAATGGAAAAAAACACTCGGCTGAGACCGTTCAGGAGCTTGAATTAGCGATGCTCCAAAAGGAATTTGCTACGATTGTAACAACCGATGAAATGATTAAACAACTCGATCATCTTTAATATTTATGTATAGCGCAGGGGCTCTGCGCTATTTATCTAACTTAAAAAAATTTAAAAAACGATGGTATGGACATTTGGATAATGATGTATCATCATCTCGTAAAAAATACTGTCTCCACTCAAAATTATCTTCTGACCCATAGCTATTTAAATCCGGGTGGATCGATATAGAATCATACTTTGCCAAGCGTTTACGAACTTGCTTTTTAATATTTTGGGCATAAGTTTCATTTTTACCAAATTGTTGTAACACCCATCTGGGGGTAATCGCGAGGATCATCGTATCAAAATGACGACTTTGTCTATTTTGGTGTGACGGGGTAGCACAATACATAAAGTATTTTTCCCCGTAGAAACAAAACTCCCAAACCGGGTCATGAGGATCAGTGGGAATGTCTTTTGGCCACTCGAGCCCGTCAATCGCAGAAAGACCACCTAACTGCTGCCAAAACAGTTGTTCGAACTGTTCCACTGTATATGTTTTTTCTATATCTTTTGGAATATCATAAAAAACAATCAGTGACGTATAGTTCCCAAATCCTTTTGATTTCTCTGTGAACGATTTTAATAGGTGTGCCAGTTCTTGAATGGAGGACTTCTTTCTCGGATCACCTACAAAACCATAGCGGAGTTGATTCGTGGAAAAGCCAATAGTGGCTGGTATGCAAGGGAATGGTCTTTCTCTATCCGTCATTTTTGCTTCGAATTTTTCGAGAACATTTCTTTCCCATGGGGCTAGTTGTTCTCGTAATATCATTTCATCTTTATATAAACCTTTGATAATGATCACCTCACAAAAGCTTCTATACAATATTCCTAAAAGCGTTTGCTGGATGAATGTCCTAATGAAATTGGGCGAATGTGGATGACCAAACTTCGAAGACTCCTTACAAAACTAAATTGGTCTTCATCATGAAAATGAAGACCATTTAAAACAATATTTCATAAATAAATGATCTGCAAACCATCGATCAAGGGTTCAACCTCAAAATCTAACTACATCTAGATCTGACCCTCAGCCGTAACTCCCAATCGCTCCATAATTCTT
The DNA here is from genome assembly GCF_042433785.1 of Robertmurraya beringensis. Lineage (NCBI taxonomy): Bacteria > Bacillati > Bacillota > Bacilli > Caryophanales > Bacillaceae > Robertmurraya > Robertmurraya beringensis. Next base: position 43,588 of record NZ_JBHLUU010000107.1, read on the forward strand.
CTTTTCCGATACAGCATAACTCCGACTTCTGCCAAGTCACTAATCATCGAACGGTTGGTGAAAGCGCCGAAGATCATACCAGCGATAGGGACCATTTGAAATAGTTTTTTCCAGCCGAATTGATCACGGTAGGTATACACAACCTCACGCCAACCTTGTAGCTGGGACATCATTTCACCCGATTGACTGCCGTTTTGGTAATAGCCGGATAACTCCTTGAGAATGGCCTTTTTTCCAACAATATCAGCTGATGAAAATTGTAAGCATTTAATGATAAAGATTCGCTCGCTTTTCTCGTTTGGATCATATCCGTGGATGATGGCGATTTCTTGCAGTGTTTTTAATGAGATGGCTAATAGCGCTGGTACATCAATCGCGAGGGTGAAGATTCCTCCGATTCCTGTTGTTGCACCCTGCACCGTTGCAACCTTTTTACGGTTTTCCGTTAATTTTTGACTGACTGTATTCATGGTGGAAAGAGGGATGTCTTTAACCTCATTAATACTCTCTATTGTTAGATTTGTTTCTTTTCCAATGAGTTCAAATAATTGTTTATCCGAGACTAAATATTTTCCACCAGTTTGAATGTAATTTCCAATTTCGTCTAATAATACTCCTACTTTATTATGAACAAACTGTGGGGTAATTTTGTCTAGTAATTTAAAAGGAAGTCTTCCAAGCCGTTCCCAAATCCACAAATTCCCTTGGTCCTTTTCCCATTTTTCAATAATAGCAAGTTCTTTTTTTAACTCTTCTTTTTTTTCCAAAATAATCATCCTTATTCTTCTCCATTTTTCTCAGTTTTTCATATTCAACATGATTCTAAACATTTGATACGTGTTTACCTCTAAAAAGGTTTCAAAACGATCTTCCAAGAAACATGATTAAGAGGGGAAAGGTCATACTAAGCTTATTCAATACATAGAGGTGATAGTGATGGATAACGTATTTGATTATGAAGATATACAATTGATCCCAAACAAATCGATCGTGAACAGTCGCACGGAGTGTGATACGAGTGTGACGTTTGGAGGTCACACGTTTCGATTGCCGGTGGTGCCTGCGAACATGCAGACCATTGTTGATGAAAGAATATCTGTTTTCCTAGCAGAAAATAATTATTTTTACATTATGCACCGATTTCAACCAGAAACGCGAATGGATTTTGTTAAAGATATGAAGGCTCGTGGCTTGTACGCTTCGATCAGTGTGGGAGTGAAGGAAGAGGAGTATCCATTTATTGAACAACTAGCAAAGGAACATCTGTCTCCTGAATTTATAACGATTGATATTGCCCATGGTCATTCGAATGCAGTAATCAATATGATTCACCACATTAAAAAGCATTTGCCTGCTAGCTTTGTGATTGCAGGCAATGTGGGAACTCCAGAGGCAGTTAGAGAGTTAGAGAACGCAGGGGCAGACGCGACAAAGGTTGGGATTGGACCAGGGAAAGTTTGTATAACAAAAATAAAAACAGGCTTCGGAACAGGGGGATGGCAATTAGCGGCCTTACGCTGGTGTGCGAAAGCCGCTAGCAAGCCCATTATTGCAGATGGGGGCATTCGGACTAACGGAGATATTGCTAAATCGGTTCGCTTCGGTGCATCCATGGTCATGATAGGTTCGCTCTTTGCGGGACATGAAGAATCACCGGGGGAAACGGTAGAGAAAGAGGGGAAAAAGTATAAGGAGTACTTTGGTTCTGCCTCTGAATTTCAAAAGGGTGAACGAAAAAATGTCGAAGGAAAGAAAATGCACGTGGAATTCAGAGGCGCATTAAAAGATACGTTGATTGAAATGGAGCAAGATTTACAATCATCCATTTCCTATGCAGGAGGAAACAAGCTGTCAGCCATTCGAACGGTCGATTATGTGATCGTGAAGAATTCGATCTTTAACGGAGATAAGGTTTATTAACAAAAGGAAAGTGAGCATTACCCAGAGGGACTGCTCACTTTCCTTTTTCTTTTATCCATATAACGCTGAAAAAATCCAATGGCTAACGTAAGCCAAAAAGCACTAATAAAATACCCCGCCAAAATGTCACTCGGATAATGAACACCAAGGTAAATTCGGCTAATACCTATGGAAAGGATCACGATACTACTCACAATTATGTGAATCGTCCTTTTGAAAGAAGTATTGATATGACGCCATAAAAGAAAGGTCAATACTCCATATAAAGCGAAAGCCATTGTCGCATGACCACTTGGAAAGCTATAATTAGTCGCTTCCGCTAGGCGATGCAAATCAGGTCTTGCCCGTTGAAAGAACATTTTTAAGGTAAGAAAAAGGATATTTGCCCCTCCAATAACGGCGATAAACAGAATAAGCTCAGCTCGGTGGTTCAGAACCTTATATAGAAGAAAGAGACTGACAAGTGAAAGGAGGATCACTGGTATGGTATCCCCGATAAATGTGAAAAATCTCATAATCGTGGTCAACCAAGGAGCCTCAAGACCTTGAACATACGAAATGATGTTGCTATCAAAAGAAACAATCGTATTTCTTCTTACTAAAAGAGCCATTACACTAAATGCTAGTAAAGAAAATAGGCTGATTATCAATGCGATGAGTAGTTGTGTTTTTAATTTCATGAAGGACTCCATATTTTTTCATAATAGCGCTTTGAAACCATCATACATTTTAAAATAAGTGCTCGGACGACAATACCAAGAATAATGTAATAAACGAATGAATACAAGTAATTCCATTTGAAATACCGAACGAGTTGAAGCCATTCACAAAAGGGTTCACCGATAAAGGCGAAAGCGACTGCCATGATGATTTGAGCAATAATAAAGGACTTCCATGTTTGAAAATATTGAAATAATAGGATAAAAGCTACAGGTACCATGGAAACATCAAATGGAAATCCCCTTGGTATGACGGGCAGAAACTCCACCGGATACTCCCAAAAGGACAACTGCATTCCCACAGTATCCAAAAGAAGTGTCACATTCATCACGATCATACCGAAGAGGAGAGACTCCACAAACCATTTTCTCTTTTTCATAATAAACCAGAAAATCCATGGAACAACAAAAAAACAGAGTAAGATCCACCATTCCCAAGTTAAAAATTCATTCTCTAGCCATCCTCTAGCATCAAGCATAAATAACTCATCTTCTAAGAACCGTACGTCTTCCAGGTTTTCTTCAATAGTTTCCATAAAAACCACCACCTGCTCATCTATCTATAGATTCTATTTTTGCCCAATTTCATGTTTTAATATTAAAGACGAATAAAAAGACCGTAGAAACATCTACGGTCAAAAAATAGCTAGTTTGAGATACCTGCGTACTCATTTTTAATTTCCTTTAAAGTTTTGTCAAACTCCTCACCCCAAAGGTCATTAATCGTATGAAATACGACCTCACCATCACTGTTCAACATTCCATAGCCTCTATAAGCCATGTCACCATTTTTCATCCCAAATAAATTGATCAATTCTAATTGAGGATCAGATAGGAAAGGGATGCTACTACCGAACATGTCCACTAATGCTTGATATAACTGTAATTGCTGATCAGGGCTATCGCCACTAACAATATACATATTTACATCTAAATCCACTAGTGTTGCATAAATAATTTCGTAATTTTCAGTTTAATTATATTCTCTATTTAGAGCCAAAAAAGTAAATACCCAACAAAGGTGGCTCCATCCATTTGGAAATTTATTTACAATTAGACCTG
>NZ_JBHLUU010000108.1:0-48488 GCF_042433785.1 Robertmurraya beringensis
AGCAAGCTCCCAAAGATCCGCTCGACTTGCATGTATTAGGCACGCCGCCAGCGTTCGTCCTGAGCCAGGATCAAACTCTCCAATAAAGAGTAAGATTAGCTCTTAAAGTTAAAACGTTGGCTAGTGTGTTTTTCAACACTAATCATTTTTGTTGACGTATGATTTGTTTAGTTTTCAAAGAACAATCACTGTCGCATCGAGGCGACTTTAATAATATATCATGTTTACCAACTCATTTCAACTACTTTTTAAAAAAATTTAATAACTATTTAAAGTACTTGTTGAGCTGACTTTTCATAGTATAACAAGTCATCATTCTTTATTCAACAACTAATAAATGGAAATATTCAAGAGCCAGATAGTAATAGTCCCTATTTGGCTCTACCATGCTAAGGAATCTTTACTTCATCAATAAAAAGCATTCGGTTTTTCTGCAAATGAATAATTTCATCAGTAGATAATCCTTTTACAAGTGGCCTTGTTGGCGCATTCTCATCGATAAATAGAATTTCGGCTTCTTGTCCATTTGAAAGTTTTACTATACTTCCTATAGAAATATTTAGAATTCCAGATTGAAGCGCACGAATGGAGGCAATATCAAACTGTCCGAATAAATCTTGTAGCATCATCTCCAACACTTTAAAAGGAGACTGTTTTTTTCGATACAATCGTTGTGATGTCATTGCGTGGAATGTGTCAGCTACTCCAATAATTTTTGCATACTGGTGGATTTTCTGTCCCTTTTCTCCTAACGGATACCCACTTCCATCCAAACGCTCATGATGCTGGAAGATAGCGATTTTGCCAGCCTCTCTAATGAAAGGTGTACTTTGAATAAGTCTATAGCTATTCGTCGGGTGGTTCTTCACTTCTTGATACTCCTCTTGAGTAAGAGGTGTTTTTTTATTCAAGATACCTTCAGAAAGCTTTGCCATTCCACAATCGCTTAAAGCTCCAGCCAAAGCAACCTGAACAATTTCACCTTTATTAAAACCTAGCTTCTTAGAGATAAAACTGCTAATTAACCCAACCGCAACCGCATGCTGGTATAAATAGTCTTCCTCAGTTGAAAAGTGGTGAAGTTGAAAAAGGTCTACTTGATTGTGATCTATTTTTTCAATTAACGGAAATATAATGCTACGTACCTTTGTAACATCTACGGGTAAGCCTGCTTGCCAGCTTCGAAACTCTTTTTTAAAGCTTCTTGATGCTTGGAGAAAGAGTTCTGTGAATGTAAGTTCCCTTTGCTCTTCATTTTCCTCACGACTAACTTCTTCATCATCCAAAAGAATCTCATTTGGAATAAAAGGGTGACCGCTAGAAAGAGTCTTTTCAACCTCTAGTTCCGGTACTAAGAAGGCTTTTAATACCCCAAGCAATTCGGAAGTTAACACTGTTTTCTTTTGGACAATTGACCGGCCTGAAGACCCAACAACATCTTCAGAAAGAATGCACCCTTCTTGAACTTCTTTTATAAGAACTCGCACTAATTACACCCTCTAGTAATAATATTCTTAGTCTATTTTACCTAATTCATAAAAAAAGAGGAACATAATAATGTCCCTCTCTTTCAAATTATTCTTCATCCGCTGGTTCAACGTCATTTAACTCTTCATCTTCACCAACGATGATTTCTTCTTTTTCTTCTTCTTTTTCAACCATCGCTACAGTTGCTACGAATTCTTCTTCTGATTCATTCAACCTGATCAATCTCACACCTTGAGTATTTCGTCCCATTGTTGAGATATCACTTACCGCCATACGTATTAAGACTCCACCTGTAGTAATTAACATGACATCTTCTTCACCTGTTACAGCCTTCATCGCAACTAGGCTTCCGTTTTTATCTGTAATGTTACATGTTTTGATTCCTTTACCACCACGGCCCTGGATTCTATACTCTTCGGCAGGTGTACGTTTACCATATCCATTCTTAGTAACAATTAATATCTCTGTGTTTTCTTCAAGTACTTCCATTCCAACAACTTCATCTGTTTCATCAATGTTAATTCCTTTAACACCAGTTGCTGTACGGCCCATAGAACGAACATCCGTTTCAGGGAAACGAATGAGTAACCCATTCTTCGTTCCAATAATGATTTCTTTGCTGCCATCTGTAAGACGAACAGAGATTAATTCATCTTCCTCACGTAGGTTCAAGGCAATTAAACCATTGTTACGAATATTAGCAAAGGAAGTGAGTGGAGAACGTTTCGATATTCCTTCCTTGGTAGTAAAGAACAGGAACCAGTCATCTACAAACTCTGAAACAGGGATAATGGCATTCACCCATTCTCCTTTATCGACTTCAAGAAGATTGATGATAGGAATTCCTTTTGCTGTTCTTGAGAACTCAGGAATTTCATATCCTTTTGAGCGATACACTTTCCCTTTGTTTGTAAAGAAAAGAATGGTATCATGTGTAGACGTTGTAACAAGATGTTCAACGAAATCATCCTCATTCGTTCCCATTCCTTGTATTCCGCGACCTCCACGCTTCTGCGCACGATAGGTTGAAACCGGAAGACGTTTGATATATCCATTATGAGTTAACGAAATAACGATATTCTCAACTGGAATTAAATCCTCATCTTCAATATTTTCCACTCCACCCGTTACAATTTCTGTACGACGGTTATCATTGAAGCGTTCTTTAATTTCTGTTAGCTCTTCTCTAATGATTTCAAGAACCTTTTCTTCATTTGCTAAAATTTCCTTTAGCTCAGCAATTAGCTTCACAAGGTTTTGATACTCTTCCTCGATTTTTTCGCGTTCTAATCCTGTTAAACGCTGTAATCGCATATCTAAGATCGCCTGTGCTTGCTTTTCTGAAAGCTGGAAGGTAGTCATTAAGCCTTCACGAGCAATATCCGTTGTTTGAGAGGAACGAATTAAGCTAATAACCGCATCTAGGTGATCTAACGCAATTCGTAAACCGTCCAAAATATGTGCTCGTGCTTCCGCTTTTCGTAATTCAAATTCTGTTCTTCTACGAATGACTACTTTTTGGTGATCCAAATAATAGACTAAACACTGCTTTAGGTTTAAGACCTTAGGTTGTCCATCAACTAAAGCTAATGTGTTGATTCCAAAACTAGTTTGTAGAGCTGTTTGCTTATAGAGATTATTCAATAACACATTGGCATTTGCATCTTTACGAACCTCAATAACAATACGCATACCTTTTCTATCTGATTCATCACGTAGATCTGTTATACCATCAATTTTTTTCTCACGAGCAAGCTCAGCAATTTTTTCGATAAGTTTTGCCTTGTTTACTTGGTATGGAATTTCATTAACAATAATAACTTCCTTGCCATTTGCTTTTTGTTCAATGACAACCTTTGCTCGTAATGTAATAGAACCTCTGCCTGTTTCGTAAGCCTTTCGGATTCCACTTCGGCCGAGTATTAGTCCTCCAGTTGGAAAATCGGGGCCAGGAATGATCTCCATGAGCTCCGCCGTTGTAATTTCAGGATCTTTACTTACAGCTAATACACCATCAATGACTTCACCTAATTGGTGCGGGGGAATATTAGTTGCCATTCCAACTGCAATTCCTGTGGTTCCATTGACAAGAAGATTCGGGAATCGAGCAGGTAGAACAACTGGCTCCTTTTCTTCTCCATCATAGTTGTCTTGATAATCAATCGTGTCTTTATTTATATCTCGCAACAGTTCCATTGAGATTTTTGACATTCTTGATTCTGTATAACGCATCGCTGCCGCTGAATCTCCATCAACAGATCCAAAGTTTCCATGGCCATCAACAAGCATGTACCGGTAGTTAAAATCCTGAGCCATACGTACCATTGTTTCATAGACCGCTGAGTCTCCGTGTGGATGGTATTTACCTATTACATCCCCAACGATACGAGCAGACTTTTTATATGGCTTGTCAGAATGCATTCCAAGGTCATGCATGGCATATAGAATACGACGGTGAACAGGCTTTAATCCATCTCTAACATCTGGCAAAGCACGGGAGACGATTACGCTCATCGCATAGTCTAGGAATGAAGTCTTCATTTCTTGGCTTATATTAATTTCTTTAATTTGTGAATTTGGTGTTTCAGCCAACGTGTGTACCTCCTTTAAAGCTAATGATGATCCTTTGTAAGCCTTCTATGAAAAGAAAAGGAGGATAGTGGTTACCCTCTACCCTTTTTTAAATATCTAAGTTTTTCACGTATTGTGCGTTTGCTTCGATAAAGTTACGACGTGGCTCTACTTTATCTCCCATTAGCATTTCGAATGTTTCATCGGCTTCAATGGCATCTTGAAGACTAACCTGCAACATGGTTCTAGTGTCAGGGTTCATAGTTGTTTCCCAAAGCTGATCAGGGTTCATTTCACCTAAACCTTTGTAACGTTGAATATTAGGTTTCGGTTGACTCGGAAGCTCTGCGAAAATACGGTCTAATTCCTTATCGTTATAAGCATATTCAATGCGTTTCCCTTGTTGAACCTTGTATAACGGTGGCTGAGCGATATAAATATAGCCTGCCTCTAAGATTTGTCTCATATATCGATAGAAGAATGTTAGAATCAGTGTTCGAATATGCGCACCGTCAACATCTGCATCCGTCATAATGACAACTTTATGGTAGCGAGCTTTCGAAAGATCAAAGTCTTCGCCAATCCCTGTTCCGATGGCTGTAATCATGGCACGAACTTCATTATTTGAAAGGATTTTATCCAATCTTGCTTTTTCTACGTTAAGGATTTTCCCTCTAAGTGGAAGAATCGCTTGGAAATGACGGTCACGTCCTTGTTTTGCTGACCCACCCGCAGAGTCTCCCTCAACGATATATATCTCACTGATTTCAGGATCTTTAGAAGAGCAGTCAGCAAGCTTACCAGGTAAGCTAGATACCTCTAGGGCACTCTTTCGACGTGTTAACTCTCTCGCCTTTTTGGCAGCTAAACGGGCTCTTGCCGCCATTAAGCCTTTTTCTACTATTTTCCTAGCAACTGTAGGGTTTTCAAGAAGAAACTTATCCAGTGCCTCGGCAAAAATCGTATCTGTTGCTGCTCTTACCTCTGAGTTACCAAGTTTCGTTTTGGTTTGGCCTTCAAACTGTGGATCTGGATGTTTGATTGATACGATAGCTGTTAAACCTTCTCGTACATCATCACCAGACAGATTCGAATCGTTTTCTTTTATCTGACCATATTTTCTCGCATAGTCGTTTATGATTCTTGTAAGAGCTGTTTTAAAACCAGATTCATGTGTCCCACCTTCATGGGTATGAATATTGTTCGCAAACGAGTAAATATTACTTGTATAACTATCATTGTACTGAATGGCGACTTCGATGGTAATTCCCTCTTTTTCGCCTTCGATAAAGATTGGTTCTTCATGTAGAACTTCCTTTGATCGATTTAAGTGCTCTACATAAGACTTTATTCCACCTTCATAGTAATACTGGTTAGCTTTATTTTCTTCACGCTTATCTTCAATCGTTATTTTTAACCCTTTGTTTAAAAAGGCAAGCTCACGGATACGATTGGCAAGGGTCTCATAATCATACTCAAGAGTCTCTGTGAAAATTTCTCCATCTGGGACAAAATGAATCGTCGTACCTGTATGGTCTGTTTCTCCGATCACTTCTAAGTCAGCAGCAGGCACTCCACGCTCAAATTTCTGGTAGTGGATTTTCCCTTCACGATGAACATACACTTCTAATAATGTAGATAGCGCATTAACTACAGACGCACCAACTCCGTGAAGTCCTCCAGAAACTTTATAACCTCCGCCACCAAACTTTCCGCCTGCATGAAGGACAGTCATAATGACTTCAACAGCCGGTCTTCCCATCTTTTCATGGATCCCGACAGGTATTCCTCGGCCATTATCAATAACTGTAATACTATTATCCTTTTCAATCACAACATTTATCTCTGTACAGAAGCCAGCTAGAGCTTCGTCAATACTATTGTCAACGATTTCCCAAACTAAATGGTGGAGTCCTTTGACACTTGTGGAACCAATATACATCCCCGGTCTTTTTCTAACGGCTTCAAGACCTTCCAGAACCTGTATCTGATTTTCATCATATGATTGTTCTTGGACTTCTTTTTGTTCCATTGCCATAAACGGTTCACCTACTCTTTCTTTCACAATTAAACGAAAACCAACTGATTTTCGCATACCAAATATATATTTTCACTTAGCAAGAGAACTAAGATTATTCTAATACTGAACTGCTTATTTTTAAGAGCGTTTTTTTAATGTTCCAGATGATAATGGAGAATAATAGATTTTATCCTTCGTGATCACGATAGACTTATATCCACCTTTCGAAAGATCCACAACCACTAAACGATCATTCGTTAATAACTCATTCATCTGTGATGATGAGACGACACTTTCTTTACTTATGATGGCAACGATATCTATTGCTCGTACCAATGTCTCTTCTCCAATATGAACATACATATGACCACCTCATAAGATTTGTTTAATTGTCCCACTATCAACGGTAAAGGTTGACGCTTCTTTAAGCGTTTGATGGTCAATTCCATCCACATTTGTTGTTGTTACAAATGTTTGTACTTTACCCTGAATGGTGTTTAACAAGTGAGATTGGCGATAATCATCAAGCTCAGAAAGAACATCATCTAAGAGTAAAATAGGATATTCCCCAATCTCCGAATGAATAAGTTCAATTTCTGCTAGCTTAACGGATAAGGCAGTTGTCCGTTGCTGACCTTGAGATCCAAACGTTTGTACATCACGTCCATTGACAAAAAAGAGCATATCATCGCGATGAGGGCCAAACAGTGTTGTTCCACGTTCGATCTCTCTTGTTTTTATTTTATCAAATTTATGAGTGAATACTTCTACCATTTTCGACAAATCTTGATCTTCTGATACATCAACAGAAGGTTTATACTCAATCTTTAACGTTTCTAGTCCTCTAGAAATTCCACTATGAATAGGAATGGCCCACTTTTGAAGCATTCGGAGGAATTCATAACGTTTGGCCACGATACGAACAGCCTTATCAATAAATTGCTCCGTTAAAATATCCAACATCGTTTCGTCTGATTGCTTTTTAATCTGCAACATTTTTAAATAATGGTTTCTTTGCTGAAGAATTTTTTGATATTGTCCCATTTCATGAAGATAAATAGGGGATACTTGTCCAATCTCCATATCAATAAATCGCCTTCTAACCTGCGGACTCCCTTTAACGAGTGTAAGATCCTCAGGCGCAAACATAACCACATTCATATTCCCTACATACTGACTTAATTTTTGCTGCTCAAGATGATTGCATTTTGCTTTTTTTCCTTTTTTAGAAATAATCAGCTGCATCGGGAGAGGACCGTGACTTTTTTTTACCCGTCCCTCTATTGTAGCATATTCTTCATCCCAACGAATAAGTTCTTTATCATTAGAGGTTCGATGAGACTTAGCCATGGCTAATACGTAGATAGATTCCATGACATTTGTTTTCCCTTGAGCATTTTCACCTAAGATGACATTAACCTTGTTTTCGAAATTAATAGTCAATTCTTCGTAATTCCGATAATTTTTCAACCCTAAATGCTCAATATACATATTCATAACATCCTTTATCCCTATACAGTAAGCGAGACTTCAACACATTTGTCGAAGCCTGCTTCCTTTTACATGACAATGTATGAACCGATGGTAGGAATTTCAACAACATCTCCAGCTCTAAGCTTTCGACCTCTCCTTTGATCTTGCTCATTATTGACAAATATTTCATGTTCACTTAGGAACCACTTTGCCATTCCTCCGGTATCTATCACACCTGCTAACTTTAAAAATTGACCTAATGTAATATATTCCGTGTCAATTTTCACTTCTTCTCTCAAATAACCTCACTCATTTCTCGTAATTTTTCATGACGAGCGTATTTCGTGTCTACTCTTTATTTTACTAAATATTCGGTTGGTATACAAAGGGTTAAACGAAAAGCCACCAGAAGACTGGCAGCTTATTCTTAATACGTTCTTACAGGTAGAATCAATTGCAGAATAGAATCGTCATTCAAAGGTTGAATAATAAACGGCCTCATTGCCCCTGTAAAGCTAATTTTTATTTCTTGTCCTTCTACAGCTTTTAATGCGTCCATTACATATTTTGCACTAAAAGATATTTTCAACTCTTCACCAGTAATCGCTTGCGCTTGGAGCTCTTCAACTACTTTTCCGATTTCTGGTGTATTTGAGGAAACCTCTATCACTTTTTCTTCAATGGTTGAAAATTTAACTACGTTGTTTCTTCCTTCTCTTGCTAACAAGGAAGCACGATCAATGGATTGTAAGAACTCTTTTGTATTAACGGTTACTTCGGTCTTACTTTCTGAAGGAATCAATCGAGTGGTATCAGGGTAGTTTCCTTCAAGCAATCTTGAGAAAAACAATAGATGCTTAGCTTTAAATAACACTTGATTCTCTGTTATGACAATATCCACTAGGTCATTTGTATCATCTAGTATTTTACTCAATTCATTTAAGCTTTTCCCTGGAATAACGACATTGTAATTGATGTCGTTCTCAATATCGACCTTTGCTTTTCTTAAAGCTAATCTGTGACTATCTGTTGCAATACAGATCAACTCTCCGTTTTCTACCTTCCAGTTTACACCTGTCAACACCGGGCGTGTTTCTGAGGTGGACACGGCAAATACTGTTTGACGAACAAGAACTTTTAAGAGGTCTGTACGAATCTTAAATGCATTTTGTTCTTCAATTTGTGGTAAGTGCGGATACTCTTCAGCATCGAGGCCATTCAAATTAAACTCAGACTTACCTGAACGAATGACGGTTTGAAAGTGATTTTGAACATCTATTTCTACTGTATCTGTAGGTAATTTCTTTACGATTTCACTGAAAAACTTCGCTTGAAGGACGATGGAACCTGTTTGTTTGATTTCGACAAGTTCATCACCAGCTTCTTCTCTAGGTATAAAGGATTCAATGGAAATGTCTGAATCACTACCAGTTAATGTAACACCATCTTCTGTAACGACCATTTTTATACCAGTTAAGATTGGAATAGTTGTTCTGCTAGTTACTGCCTTCATAACATCCTGGACACTTTGAACTAAGCGGTCCCTTTGGATAATAAAACGCATAAAATAAGTCCCCCCGTATGAATGAAATATCAGGTTTATTTATATATTTTTATTATAAAAAAATAGTAGAAGTAATAGTAGGGCCTGTGAGTATGTGGATAACCCTCTTGAACGAAAGGAAACACAGCCTATCCACATGTGGACAGACTGTGAGCAAACGAGTGAAAGTTATACACAGTATTAAATTTTCAAAAGTTCATTAATCTCATTCAATTGTTTTTGGAACTGAGCATCTGCCTGAATAAGCTTTGAAATCTTTTCGTGAGCATGAATAACGGTCGTATGATCTCGACCTCCGAACTCTTCCCCGATTTTCGGAAGGGAGAAGTCGGTTAATTCCCGTGATAAATACATTGCAATTTGCCTAGGAAAAGCAACAGATTTCGTACGCTTCTTTGCTTTAAAATCCTCAAGTTTCACATTAAAATGCTCACCAACGACTCGTTGAATCTCATGAATGGTAATGACTCGTGGTTTCGAACTTGGAATAATATCTTTTAAAGCTTCCGCAGCTAAATCAGCATTAATGTCTTTATTTATTAGAGACGAGTATGCAACGACTCGAATCAATGCACCTTCTAGCTCTCTAATATTGGAATCAATTTGATTGGCTATATATAGCATGACTTCGTTAGGGATATCTAATCCCTCAGCTTTTGCTTTTTTACGAAGGATGGCAATTCTTGTTTCTAAATCTGGTGGTGTGATGTCTGTGATTAACCCCCACTCAAAGCGTGAACGAAGTCGATCTTCAAGAGTCGGAATCTCCTTCGGCGGTCGGTCACTGGATATAACGATTTGCTTACTTTCCTCATGAAGCGTATTAAATGTATGGAAAAACTCCTCTTGAGTTTGTTCTTTTCCAGCAAGAAACTGAATATCATCAATAAGAAGAACATCTACATTGCGATATTTATTTCTAAAATCAACGGCTTTATTGTCTCGAATAGAGTTAATGAACTCATTCGTAAATTTTTCAGAAGATAGGTAAACAACTTTTGCGGATGGGTTATGATCCTGAACATAATGACCAATTGCATGCATTAGGTGAGTTTTTCCTAATCCCACGCCCCCATAAATAAAAAGGGGATTATACGCTTTAGCTGGAGCCTCAGCGACTGCTAGTGAAGCAGCATGTGCAAATCGATTTCCAGAACCAATAACAAATGTATCAAAAGTATATTTCGGATTGAGCATATTTAACGGTAGCTCTTGATGATCGTCATCTTTTATATTGCGTTTTTGTGGAATAGGAATGTCATCTTCCACTTCATTTTGATTTTGAGGAATGATGAATTTAACCCCTAGTTCTTCTCCTGTAATATCGTAGAGAATTCCAGCAATTAATTGCGAATAGCGTTCTTCTAGCCAGTCACGAGCAAATTCATTTGGAGCCGTTACGGTTAATGTATCACCTTGCAAAGAATGGGCTTTAGTAGATTTTAGCCACGTTTCAAAGCTGGGCTTGCTGATTTTTTTCTCTATATTGGCTAACGCGTTATTCCAAAGATCCGAAATATTTTCCAAACTGATCCCTCCTTTATAGGAATATAAATGCCATCTTTGAAGTGGCTAAACCGTCTACTAATTTCTTCTATGTTTCCCGTTAGGATCACAAAAAAACATAGGTTATACAAGCTGTACAACCTATGAATTTATAAATATACAAATCTGTTAATGTGGGTAAGTATATATATAAGAAGTAATAAGGGATTTCGACAATATCCACGACTTGTGGACAACGTTCTACATAGGGTCTGAATAACCTATCCACAAGATATCCACAATCTGTGGATAGGTTATTTATCCACATGAATTTATCCAGAGTGAAAACACAATAATAATATCAAATAAATTAAGTAGACGCAATGGTTTTTTAAGTTTATCCACAACAAGTACAAGCTGTGAGTATAAATTGTCCACAGCGAAAGAATCTGTGAAAAAGCTGTCAATAAGCGTTGTGGATAATGGAGAAACGTGTCGAAAGTTATTAACAGTTGCTGGAAAATATGTTTTTGAGGCAATTGGCCAAATTATTTTTAAATAGTGAAGATCGTTTCTGTTATTCTGTCTGTCAAAAGGAGTCGAAGATAGGCTATTGACTTTTTTTATAGGTCGCCTCTATAATTAGAAGGACTGTCTTTAAAGTTATTCCTCAGGGAGGTGTCATATAATGAAAAGAACGTACCAACCAAATAAGCGTAAACACAGCAAAGTTCACGGTTTCCGTAGTCGTATGAGCTCTGCAAACGGACGTAAAGTATTAGCACGTCGTCGTCGTAAAGGAAGAAAAGTATTATCTGCTTAGGCCACTGAAACGTCAGTGGTCTTTTTTCTCATTCAGGTGAAAGAAGAGTTCGATTTATGTATAGATGTTCACACAGAAGAAAATAATGGGAAGGGCAGTGTGCGCCTCCAGAAGCTAGAGCACTTGCTTTAATCTTGATCGTAGGTGTATTGAATGAAAAAGGAATTTCGTATTAAAAAGAATAAAGAATTTCAAGAAGTATATAAAAAGGGGAATTCTGTAGCCAATCGTCAATTTGTTGTTTATTTACGAAGTGCTCCAGAACAAACCCATTTTCGTGTTGGTTTGTCTGTAAGCAAGAAGATTGGAAATGCTGTAACACGTAATCAAGTAAAAAGATATATTAGACAAGCCCTGCTAGAATTACAAGAACATATGAAAAATGACTATGATTTAATTATTATTGCGAGAAAACCAGCTTCTGATATGTCATTTCATGAAGTAAAAGGAAGTTTAACTCATGTTTTAAAACTTGCAAAGGTTTTAAATGCTAGAGTAGAAAGAAGGAAATAAAATCGAAGTGATTGCATTTTTTTAAAGCATTGTACTTATAAAAAATGATACAATACACTTGGATTATTAATAGACGAACAAGTAGTGTGTTTCTTTTTTCATCTAAAGATTGAAGTGTACATACTTGGAGGATATTAGATATTAAGGAGGAAAAAACGGTTGAAAAAGAAACTTCTTCTTTTAATCGGCCTCATATTTCTGATGGCACTACTTACGGGCTGTACAGAGTATAATAAGCCGATTACAGCAGAAAGCGAAGGTTTTTGGAACGAGTATATTGTATACCCATTATCGTTATTAATTGTCAAAACAGCGGAGTTTGCTGGTGGGAACTTTGGATTAGGTATTATTTTAGTAACACTTTTGATTCGTTTGGTGATTTTACCATTAATGATCAAGCAAACAAAGAGTTCTAAGGCCATGCAAGCTATTCAGCCAGAGATGCAAAAGTTAAGAGAAAAATATAGTTCAAAAGATCAAAAAACACAACAAAAGCTTCAACAGGAAACAATGGCGCTATTTCAGCAGCATGGAGTAAATCCACTTGCAGGTTGTTTTCCATTAATCATTCAAATGCCAATTTTAATTGGATTTTATCATGCGATATCTCGTACGAGAGAGATTGCAGAGCATAACTTCTTATGGTTTGACCTTGGGTCTCCGGATCCATTCTATATTTTACCGATTGTAGCCGGGATCACCACCTTCATCCAACAGAAAATTATGATGGCGGGTGTAGAGAATAATCCTCAAATGCAAATGATGCTTTACATTATGCCGGTTATGATTGTTGTGTTTGCATTTACCTTCCCAGCAGCTTTATCACTGTATTGGGTAGTAGGGAACATCTTTATGATTGTTCAAACATATTTTATTAAAGGTCCAGATTTAAAAAAGGTTGCTGAAACTGGTAAATCAGGAGGAGCGAAAAAGTGAGAGAGGTAACTGCTACGGGTAATTCCGTTGAAGAAGCAGTAGCGTCAGCTTTAGCTCAACTAGAAACAACAAGAGATCGTGCAGAGATAGCGATAGTTGACGAAGGGAAGAAGGGGCTATTTGGTATTTTTGGAACCCGTCCGGCTATTGTTAAAGTATCTAAAAAAATTGATGCGATTGAAGAAGCAAAGAGCTTTTTAACTGATGTAGCGAACAAAATGGGTTCACCAGTTGATATTGAAGTGATAAAAGAAGGTAAACAAGTTCAATTTATCCTTTCAGGAGAAAAGATTGCCCTCCTAATTGGAAAAAGAGGACAAACTTTAAATTCACTACAATATTTAACGCAGCTAGTTATTAATCGATATGCGGAACAATACGTAAATGTATTGCTTGATGCAGAAGATTATCGAAAAAGAAGAAATGATACACTCATGCAATTGGCTGATAGACTTGCCTTTAAAGCCGTTCGGACAGGCCAAAGAGTATCGCTCGAACCAATGCCATCGTATGAAAGAAAAGTCATTCATACAGCTTTAATGGGTAATAAGCGAGTGAAAACATACTCTGATGGAGTCGAGCCAAATCGTTACATCGTGATTACACCGAATAAATAAGAGTTAGATAAGCGATCCCGCTTTGGTGGGGTCGTTTTTTTTGTATAGTTTAATTCAATCTTATGCCTGTCGGAGCTAACCAGGCGCTTCCGCTTTTCTTGTTATTCACATGTGGATAAGTTATGATAAAGCATAATGCACTTTTTTGTTTGTGGATAATTCTTTTTTATTAGAAATGACTGTGCTATTCTAATAATTTGGGAAAAAATGCTTTTAATGAGTAAAGTTTCGTGACATAGATGAAGATAAGGAATATACATGTCCCTTAACGGGAAGAGGTGAAGGCAATGGAATTTGATACAATTGCGGCAATATCGACACCGCTTGGTGAAGGAGCGATTGCGATTGTTCGTCTGAGTGGAGATGAAGCAATCCAAATTGCTGATAAACTATTTAGAGGAAAAAGAAATAAACGTTTGATAGATGTGCAAACACATACCATTCATTACGGTCACTTACTGGATCCAAAAACAGGTGAGGTTGCTGAAGAGGTAATGGTGTCTGTGATGAAAGGACCACATACATTTACGAAAGAAGATGTAGTAGAAATCAATTGCCACGGTGGAATTGTGTCTGTTAATCGTGTCCTACAATTGGTATTACGAGCTGGAGCAAGGTTGGCAGAACCAGGTGAATTCACAAAACGTGCCTTTTTAAACGGTAGGATTGATTTATCACAAGCAGAAGCTGTGATGGATTTGATTCGTGCCAAAACCGATCGTGCCATGAATGTAGCACTAGGCCAAATGGAAGGACGATTATCAAAGCTTATTCAGAGGTTGAGACAGGAAATTCTTGAAACTTTAGCTCATGTGGAAGTGAATATCGACTATCCTGAGTATGATGATGTGGAAGAAATGACGCATAACATGCTGTTAGAAAAGGCCAATCTGGTTCGTGTAGAAATGAAAAAGTTACTCGAAACATCTCAACAAGGAAAAATTTTACGTGAAGGTTTATCAACGGTGATTGTCGGAAGACCTAATGTTGGAAAATCCTCTTTACTAAATAGTTTAGTTCAGGAAAATAAAGCAATTGTTACAGACATTCCTGGAACGACTCGTGACGTCATTGAAGAGTATGTCAATGTTCGAGGGGTACCGCTTCGTTTGCTAGATACAGCAGGTATTCGTGAGACAGAGGATATCGTAGAAAGAATTGGTGTAGAAAAATCAAGACAAGTGTTAAAAGAAGCCGATCTTATTTTATTAGTTCTGAACTATTCGGATGATTTAACAAAGGAAGATGAAAACCTATTTAAGGCTGTTGAAGGAATGGATGTTATCGTCATTATTAATAAAACAGATCTTCCCCAAAAGATTGATATGGAAAAGGTGAAAGAACTGACAGGGAAAAGTCCACTTGTCACGACCTCTTTGCTTGAAGACCAGGGCGTCGATGATTTAGAAGAGGCGATTGCTGCTCTTTTCTTCTCTGGATCGATTGAAACAGGTGATATCACATATGTATCCAATAGTCGACATATCGCCCTACTTCACCAGGCATTACACACTATAGAAGAAGCGATCGCAGGTGTGGAAAGTGGAGTTCCAATTGATATTGTACAGATTGATTTTACAAGAACTTGGGAGCTCTTAGGGGAGATTATTGGAGAGTCTATCCATGAAAGCTTAATTGATCAGTTATTCTCGCAGTTCTGTTTAGGTAAATAATTTTTTTATAGATACAAGGAGGCAGCATGATGCAATATAGTGCTGGAAATTATGACGTGATCGTCATTGGAGCGGGACATGCCGGCTGTGAAGCGGGTTTGGCTGCTGCGCGTCAAGGTGCAAAAACATTAATGATTACCATTAATTTAGATATGGTGGCTTTTATGCCATGTAATCCTTCTGTTGGTGGACCAGCAAAAGGAATTGTTGTGCGTGAAATAGATGCTCTCGGTGGAGAAATGGGGAAAAACATCGACAAAACGCACATCCAAATGAGAATGCTGAATACAGGTAAGGGCCCAGCCGTACGTGCATTACGTGCGCAAGCGGATAAATTTAGTTATCAGCATGAAATGAAGAAAACATTAGAAGATGAAAAAAATCTAACCTTAGTTCAAGGCATGGTAGAGCGTCTTATTGTTGAGGATGGAATATGTAAAGGAGTAATTACAAAGACCGGCGCAACTTATGAAGCAAAAACGGTTGTTATTACTACTGGTACCTTCCTTCGTGGTGAAATCATCCTTGGTGAACTAAAGTACTCAAGTGGACCTAATAATCAGCAGCCATCTATTAAGCTTTCCGAACACCTCGAAGAGCTAGGTTTTGATCTTGTTCGGTTTAAAACGGGAACTCCTCCACGTGTGAACAGTCATACCATTGATTACAGCAAAACGGAGATTCAACCTGGTGATGATGAGCCAAGAGCATTTTCGTATGAAACAACCAAATTTATTACGGACCAACTGCCGTGTTGGTTAACCTACACGAGCGAACAGACTCATCAATTAATTGATAATAATTTGCACCGTTCTCCTATGTATTCAGGCATGATTAAAGGAACTGGTCCAAGATATTGTCCTTCCATAGAGGATAAGGTTGTTCGTTTCAATGATAAGCCACGACACCAAATCTTCTTAGAGCCAGAGGGACGAAACACACAAGAGGTATACGTTCAAGGATTATCAACAAGCTTGCCAGAGGAAGTTCAACATCAAATTTTAAAGACCATTCCGGGTCTTGAAAATGTTCAAATGATGAGACCAGGATATGCCATCGAGTATGATGCTATCGTTCCGACACAGCTATGGCCAACGCTTGAAACGAAAGTCATTCAAAACCTTTACACAGCAGGCCAAATTAATGGGACTTCAGGTTATGAGGAAGCCGCAGGCCAAGGGTTAATGGCTGGTATGAACGCGGGTCGAAAAGCATTAGGTGAAGAAGAAGTCATTCTTAGCCGTTCGGAAGCTTATATAGGGGTATTGATTGATGACCTTGTGACTAAAGGAACGAATGAGCCTTACCGATTGCTTACCTCTCGGGCGGAATATCGATTGTTGTTACGTCACGATAATGCTGATTTACGTTTAACCGAAATTGGTCGTAAAGTGGGACTTATTTCTGAAAAGCGCTATGAACGTTTTTTAACAAAAAAAGCAGCGATTGAAGCGGAGAAGGAACGACTAGAAGGTATTATCATTAAACCTAAGCCAGAAGTTCAAGAACTCATTAAAGCTCAGGGTGGAAGTGAGTTAAAGGATGGTATCCGGGCTTCGGACCTACTAAAACGACCAGAGATGACGTATCGGCATATTGAAGCCATTGTCCCATCTGAGATTGACTTAGATTTTGATATTAAAGAACAAGTAGAAATCCAAGTGAAATACGAAGGGTATATTGAAAAATCTTTACAACAAGTGGATCGTCTGAAGAAAATGGAGAATAAAAAGATTCCTGATAATATCGACTATGATGCCATTTCTGGAATTGCGACAGAAGCAAAACAAAAAATGAAGCAGGTGCGCCCATTATCCATCGCTCAAGCATCAAGAATTTCAGGAGTAAACCCTGCAGATATCTCCATCTTACTTGTTTATTTGGAACAGGGAAAAATAGCACGTGTTTCAAATGATGTATAAAGTAAAATTTTTCCGCTGTGAGGAAGAAGGTACCGCATGAATACAGAGTTATTTATTAAAATGTTAGAGGAGAAGGGGATTGAACTTTCTCCTCAACAGATTAACCAATATGAACAATATTTCCACTTATTAGTGGAGTGGAATGAAAAGATGAATTTGACGGCTATTACAGAGAAAGAGGACGTCTATTTAAAACATTTTTATGATAGTGTATCTGCCGCGTTTTATTATGACTTTTCAAAACCGTTAAGTCTTTGTGATGTGGGAGCGGGAGCAGGATTCCCTAGCATCCCAATTAAAATTGCATTTCCTCATCTACAGGTAACCATTGTTGATTCTTTAAACAAACGAATTACCTTTTTGGAGAATCTTGCAAAGGAACTACAACTTGATGGAGTAACCTTTATTCATGACCGAGCAGAGACATTTGGTCAAAACAAGGAGTACAGAGAACAATACGATCTAGTTACAGCTCGAGCGGTAGCACGATTATCTGTATTAAGTGAGCTTTGCTTGCCGCTTGTCAGGGTAGGGGGAACCTTTGTAGCTATGAAGGCGGCTCATGCAAAAGATGAGTTGGAAGTTGGAAAAAAAGCAATTGCCACACTCGGAGGATCCTTGAAAGAAACATATTCATTCTTACTTCCTATCGAGGAAAGTGAAAGAAATATTATTATTGTAGAAAAGGTAAAGGCGACACCAAAAAAATATCCTAGAAAACCTGGGACCCCGAATAAAACACCAATTGAATAGAGTTACATTTTAGCTCATTTTATGGCATACTTTTAATAAGTATGTAGGATAAAATAATCAATCATTGCATGTTTGGGCAGGAACTTGATTTTTTTTATAGAATACATTATTAGGGAGTTTCGTAAAGGTGGTGCAGGGTGATGAAGCAGACTTTCACACGCTTTTTTGGCCTAGGCGAAAAAGAGGGACAAGCTGGGACGGAAGAACAGGTTGAAGTATTAACCGAAGCAGATCATGAAGAGATAAAAAAAATACCAATTGATTCAATTGTTCCAAATCGCTTCCAGCCAAGGACGGTATTTGATGAGGACAAAATTGAAGAACTCTCACGGACGATTCACATACATGGGATCATCCAGCCAATTGTTGTAAGAGAATTTGAAGAAGGTACGTTTGAAATCATTGCCGGTGAGCGAAGATGGAGAGCGATGAAAAAGCTTGGTTGGGATGAAGCCCCTGCCATTGTGAAAAATATGAATGATACAGAAACGGCTTCTGTCGCATTAATAGAAAACCTTCAAAGAGAAGAACTGTCACCAATTGAAGAGGCAATTGCCTATGGGAAGCTATTGGAATTACACAATTTAACTCAAGAAGCTCTTGCGCAAAGGCTAGGGAAGGGACAATCCACTGTAGCCAATAAGCTTCGCCTATTAAAGCTGCCGCAAGAGGTACAAGAAGCACTACTAAATAAATTAATTACCGAAAGACATGCGCGATCTCTCATTCCTTTGAAAGATGCAGAGAAGCAAATAAAATTACTAGAAGAAATTATTGAGAAAAACTTAAATGTAAAACAAACAGAAGATCGAGTGGCGAAACTTCTAGCTGAAACGTCAGAAAAGCCAAAACCGAAGCGAAAGGCTTTTAGCAAAGATGTTAGAATTGCCGTTAATACCATTCGTCAATCTCTGTCCATGGTTTCTGATAGTGGCATCAACTTAAACTCAGAAGAGGAAGAGTTTGATGATTTCTACCAAATAACAATCAAAATTCCTAAAAAGAAATAATAGATTAAGAGAAGCTTTGTTGAGCTTCTCTATTTTTTGTTATTTTTTTCAATTAACGCCCTTGGGAAATAAAAAATATGATTCTCCTATCTTTTTCATGATAGAATAGAATACGTGATTGTCTTTTTAAAAGTTTTCAAATGTAAATGTTATTATTGAAGATAAAGGTAGGTGACACCATTGGGGAAAGTTATTGCCATTGCGAATCAAAAAGGAGGAGTTGGTAAAACAACAACTTCTGTAAACCTAGGTGCCTGCTTAGCATATATAGGGAAAAAAGTATTGCTAGTTGATGTTGATCCACAAGGAAATGCCACAAGTGGTGTTGGTATTGAAAAAGCTGACGTGGAGCAATGTATATATGATGTATTAGTGGATGACGTGGAGGCAAAGGAAGTCATCATGCCTACATCCGTTGAAAACCTATATGCTATCCCCGCTACGATTCAGTTAGCAGGTGCAGAAATTGAACTTGTTCCAACCATATCAAGAGAAGTGAGATTAAAAAGGGCACTTGAGGAAGTAAAAGGATCTTACGATTATGTTATTATCGACTGTCCACCATCATTAGGTTTATTGACCTTAAATGCGTTAACTGCCTCAGATGCTGTTATTATCCCTGTTCAATGTGAATTTTACGCACTTGAAGGGTTAAGTCAACTTCTAAATACCGTTCGACTCGTCCAGAAGCATTTAAACCAAGATTTAAAAATCGAAGGTGTCCTTCTTACGATGCTAGATGCCAGAACAAATCTTGGACTACAGGTAATTGAAGAAGTAAAGAAGTATTTTCAAGATAAAGTATACAAAACCATTATTCCCCGAAATATCCGCTTAAGTGAAGCACCGAGTCATGGGGAGCCGATTATCATTTACGATCCAAAATCTAGAGGTGCAGAAGTCTATTTAGATTTGGCAAAGGAAGTGGTTTCGCATGGCTAAAGGACTCGGAAAAGGGTTAAATGCGTTCTTTGCAAACATCGAGGAGCCAAACAAACAGGAATCGATTACGGATGTTAGTTTGAAAGAAATACGTCCTAATCCTTATCAGCCGAGAAAGATCTTTACCCAAGAGGCAATTGAAGAGCTAAAGCAGTCAATTATTGAGCATGGTATTTTACAGCCTATAATCGTTAGAAAAAGTATAAAGGGCTATGATATTGTTGTTGGTGAAAGACGCTTTCGAGCAGCAAGAGAAGCGGGGCTTGAAAAAGTTCCTGTTGTCATTCGAGAATTAACTGAACAACAAATGATGGAACTTGCTGTACTAGAGAACTTACAAAGAGAAGATTTGACCCCGATAGAAGAAGCGGCAGCCTATCAGTTACTAATGGAAAAGCTCTCTTTAACACAGGAGCAGTTGGCTAAAAGACTAGGGAAGAGTCGACCACATATTGCAAATTTCGTCCGTTTGTTAACACTGCCAACCAAAATCCAACAGCTGATTTCAGATGGAAAGATTTCAATGGGGCATGGTCGTGCCTTACTTGGCCTTAGAAAGAAGGAAAAGTTACCTCTAATTGCTGAGAAAGTAATGAAAGAAGGCTTAAATGTTCGCCAGTTAGAACAACTTATTCAACAGTTGAATGATAATGTTCCACGTGAAACAAAGAAGCCAAGGCCAGAGAAAAATGTTTTTATTAAAGAACGTGAAGGCTTTTTGCGTGAGAGATTTGGCACAACTGTCAATATTAAAGAGTCTAAAAATAAAGGGAAAATTGAAATAGAGTTTTTCTCAAAAGATGATTTAGAAAGAATTCTCGAATTATTAAATAATAATCAAGAATCCTAATTAAAATAGATATTTTAAAAACCATCAAATGGGATGGTTTTTTTTGTGAATTTCATGCTAAATTGTTAGCATGCTTTTTCGAGAAACGAAATAATTATAATAGGTGGATGGTATGTTTTTATTAGGTACTCTTGTAAATGGATTATTGATAGTGGTAGGGGCATTGTTGGGGAAGCTTCTTCATAGAATTCCAGAATCAATGAAAACAACAGTTATGTTTAGTATTGGTCTTGCAGTGGTTGTGCTAGGACTTCAAATGGGTTTCAAAAGTGAAAATTTTCTCATTGTCATCATTAGTCTTGTAATTGGCTCTGTGCTTGGCGAATGGCTAGATTTAGATGGGAAGTTGAATGCTCTAGGTACATGGTTGGAGAGGAAGGTAGGGAGCTCCCAGCAAGGAAGTATTGCAGAAGGGTTTGTAACGGCAACGCTTATCTTTGTAATAGGTGCGATGGCTATTATTGGTGCACTTGATAGCGGCATTAGGGGTGATCATGATGTGTTATATACAAAATCCATTATTGATGGATTTACTGCACTATTTTTAACAACCACTCTTGGAATCGGTGTTATTTTTTCTGCTATTCCGGTCATGCTCTATCAAGGAGCTATAGCCGCTTTTGCTACCCAGATTGATCGTTTGGTATCAGATGCACTTATGACTAGCTTTATCGCAGAAATGACTGCTACAGGCGGAATTATGATTCTTGCTATTGGATTAAATATTACAGGAATTACGAAAATACGAGTGGCCAATATGCTTCCAGGTATTTTAGTAGTTGCTTTAATTGTGACCATCATGTCACTTGTTGAAACTATACTAAGATAACAAAAAGAGGCCTTCTAATTAAAGGCCTCTTTTTGTTATTCTCTTCCACTAATTGCGTCTTTCGTTATGTGGTTTCCAATATTTTTCCACCTATTAACAGGTGGATAAGTAACACTTGCTTGATAAATTCCATTCGCTATGACTTTAGCCATTTTTAAAACTAAGTTCAATCTAGTGTTTTGTAGGACGAAGTATTCCATAAATCCACTCACATTAACAATTCCAGTGATATGGTAATCACCTACAGATGGAAGTTCTTTATTTACACCAGCTCCTGGTTTAACAGGGCCATCTGCCAGTTGTATGAAACCAACACTTTTGAGACGACCTAAGCAAGCATCAATCGCAATGATAATAGGATTAAAATGTTTCGCTTTGATGTCCTCAAGCTTTTCAGCTAAGTTCACCGCATGAATAGGGTCCTCGAGGGTTCCATAAACGTAAAAGGAGTTCAGTCTTTTCTCTTCAAGAAGTGTGCCGACGAGTGGTCCCAATGAATCACCTGTTGAACGGTCAGTTCCTATACAAACAAATACAATCGGACGTTCAATGGTAGCAACTGGTAGAATAGAAACTAGTTCAATTGCTAGTTTGTGAGAAGCACGTTGATCGTCATAGGAAATCCTTGCACCATTGTCTTCTTTCTTATCAAAAAAGCTAGATTTCAAGTTCACTGGGTCCACTCCTTCGTAAATTGTAGTAACAGTATACGGAAGAAAAACGAATTGTATACGTACTGTTTATGTAATTTGGAAAAAGGGTAGTTGGAAGGAGGAATTCCATTTTACTAAGCAGGTCTTGGGAACTCTTTGGTAGAAGGGGTATAGGTAATTTGAAGGAGGAAACCCTTTATACTACAAAGGGAGTATGGAAATTGATAAAATAAGTAAAATCTCCAACAATATATGATGAGGTGGTTTAATGAAATACTGGGAGAAAATATTAAATGATATAAAAGAAAAAGCAATGAACGAAGATTTATGGCTTTCTTTAGGAGAAGGAGCACTGAAGATTATTGCGATTTTTATCCTTTCAGGCATTTTCATAAAAGTTGGAAAAGTGATGATTGAAAATGTCTTTAAAGTCAGAACTCGTTCTCCATTACGTGTATCGGAGCGAAGAGAGGCAACTCTTTTAAAGTTGCTACAAAATATCCTAACGTATGTAGTGTACTTTATTGCCTTTATGATGATATTATCAACATTAACCATAGATGTAAGTGCGATGCTTGCAGGGGCAGGGATCGTTGGACTTGCCGTTGGTTTTGGAGCACAAAACCTTGTTCGTGATATTATTACAGGATTCTTTATTATTTTCGAAGATCAATTTTCAGTTGGTGACTTTGTTCGAATTGGACAGTTTGAGGGAACAGTTGAAGAGATTGGATTACGAACAACAAAAATTAAGACATGGACAGGGGAACTTCATATTTTACCAAATGGTAATATTACGGAAGTAACAAACTTCTCTCTGTATAATAGTATGGCAGTTGTTGATTTAAGCATTTCGTATGAGAGTGATATTAAAAAGGCAGAAACCGTGATTTCTGAACTCTTACAAGAAATGCCTGCTAAATATGAGGATATCATTAAAACACCTGAGATTTTAGGAGTGCAAAATTTAGCTGCCTCCGATGTTGTCTTGCGTATAGCTGCAGAAACATTACCGATGAAACACTTTGTTGTAGCACGCTTGTTACGCAAAGAACTAAAAGAATGGTTGGATCAAAATGGAATAGAAATCCCTTATCCTCGTATGGTTATGTACTCACGTCAAGATGAGGTTACTTCTAAGAAGGCATGGGGAAATGAATTGGAGTGAGAGCATTGGAGCAAAAGGAATTTAACTTGAATGACGTGGTTGAAATGAAAAAGCCACACCCATGTGGAGCCAATCGTTGGAAAATCATTCGTTTAGGCATGGATATCCGTATCAAATGTATCGGCTGTGACCATAGTGTGTTAATTCCTCGAAAGGAATTTTCACGGAAGATGAAAAAAGTGTTAGAAAGAGCGGAGAGCTAGAGAAGTAGGGGGATGAGTATGGCGAACACGTATACTTCTGCATGCCCGTTAAATTGCTGGGACAGCTGTGGATTTAAAGTAACAGTCGAGGATGGAAGGGTAACTCGGGTGGAAGGCGATGAAACCCACCCGATTACAAAAGGGAAAATCTGTGGAAGGGGTCGAATGCTTGAAGCACGAACCAATTCTGCTGAACGAATTCTTTACCCTTTAAAAAAGATAAATGGTGAGTTTCATAGAATACCATGGGCCCAAGCACTAGATGAATTGGCTGAAAAGATGTCTTGGCTAAAGAAAAATAAGGGGACCACTTCTATTTTGCATAGCCATGATTATGCCAATGGAGGTTTGTTGAAAAATCTCGATCAACGGTTTTTTAATGGTTATGGTGGTGTAACAGAGTTAACGGGCTCACTATGCTGGGGGGCTGGAATTGAAGCACAAAACCGGGATTTTGGTGATGCATACAGTCATGCCCCAGGAGATGTACTGAATAGTAAAAATATCGTGATATGGGGTAGAAATGTAGCTAGAACGAATATGCATTTTTATTCTGCTCTACAAGAAGCAAAACGTAACGGAACCAAACTTTATGTAATTGACCCGTTATACAATGCAACTGCGAAACTAGCCCATAAACATATTACGGTTAAGCCAGGCACAGATGGAATTCTAGCAGTAGGTATCATGAAAGAGCTCCTACGTTTAGAACGGGCTGACATAGATTTTATTGAAAAATATACGGTTGGATTTACTCATGTGAAGGAATTAATTCAAACCGTTTCTCTTGAAGAGATTAGTAGAATAACGGAAGTATCGATAGATGTTATGACAGAGCTTGCTCATTTATACGGTGATAGACCCACATCCACTTATTTTGGCCTAGGAATGCAACGTTACGGGAATGGGGGAAATACCATTCGTCTCATTGATGCATTGGTTGCTATAAGTGGAAACATTGGGATTCGCGGTGGTGGAGCAAATTATGCGAATAAGCAGGTAGGACAGAGCTTTCAGTTTGGGGAATTAACATTACCGGAGCGACGGAAAGAAGCCCGCCACTTTACTATGATGAAGCAGGCAAAAGGGATTTTAGAAGCAGTGAACCCAACAATTGAAATGATTATTGTTACTTGCGGAAATCCGATTGCACAAGTTCCTAATACAAATGAGTTGATAAAGGCATTTTCCTCTGTTGATACGGTGGTTGTAATTGATTCGTTCATGACAGATACAGCAGAAATGGCTGATTATATTCTTCCGACGACAACGGCATTTGAAGAGGAAGACATCTATTATTCTTCCATGTATCATCATTATGCTAACTATGGTCCAAAGCTTGTGGAATCACCTGGGGAAGCAAAATCAGATTTGTGGATATGGACAGAATTAGCTAACCGACTTGGTTTTGGGGAGGATTTTAACTACTCTAGAGATGAATGGATGACAATGGCCATTCACCATTTAGAGGGTAAAGGAATTACGCTCCAAACATTTAAAGAAAATTATCATGTAGAACTTCCAGTAGATGAAGTTCCATGGAATGATTTTCATTTTAAAACCCCAAGCGGCAAATATGAGTTTGTCTCTAATCGAGCGATCCAACAGGGGGAGGATGGACGTTTATCTTTGTCCCTACCTAATGAATCGATCATTACTAGCCCTGAGTTAGCTCAGAAATATCCTTATCAGCTCTTAACTATTCATCCCATGCGTTCAAACCATTCTCAGCACTATCATTTATTTGCTCAACAACCAAAGCTTCGAGTTGAATTAGCAGCAAATATTGCAGAGGATCTTCATTTAGCAGAAAATGATTTTGTAGAAGTATGGAATGAGCGTGGAGCGGTAAAAGGCTATGTTCAAATCCTTACTAATGCACATCCAAATACCATTAACATAGATGAGGGCATTTGGAAGAAGTATGGAGGATCGGTCAACCTTCTTACCCCAAGTGAGGAATCGGATAACGGACTGGGAAGTACTTTGTATGATTGCTTAGTAAATATTAGAAAAGTAGAACAAGATGAAACTGCCGTTTAGGCGGATTCTTCTTGTTCTTGTTTTTTTGCTATCATATCTCTATAATTGTTTAAGGCTAAAGGCTTTTATAAACTAGAAAAAATTGAAATAAATAGATATAGTTGTATCGACGAATTTTGGTGCGAATATATAAATGAGGAGTGACTTTGATGGCACTAACAGCAGGAATTGTAGGTTTGCCGAACGTAGGGAAATCTACATTATTTAATGCGATTACCCAAGCAGGAGCTGAATCAGCGAACTATCCTTTCTGTACAATCGATCCGAACGTAGGAATTGTAGAAGTTCCAGATGAAAGACTACAAAAATTAACAGAGCTTGTTCAACCGAAAAAAACGGTACCTACAACGTTTGAGTTTACTGATATTGCTGGGATTGTAAAGGGTGCGAGTAAAGGGGAAGGTTTAGGAAACAAGTTTCTTTCCCATATCCGTGAAGTGGACGCCATTTGTCAGGTTGTACGCTGCTTTGCTGATGATAATATTACTCACGTTTCTGGTAAGGTAGATCCAATTGACGATATTGAAACAATTAATCTTGAGTTAATTTTAGCTGATCTTGAATCAGTAGAAAAAAGACTTGCGCGTGTTGGGAAAATGGCGAAACAAAAAGATAAGGATGCTGTTTTTGAAGCAGAAATCCTTGAAAAGTTGAAGGAAGCGTTTGAAGCGGACAAGCCTGCTCGTACAGTCGAGTTTACTGAAGAACAAATGAAGGTAGTAAAACAACTTCATTTGTTAACGATTAAACCGGTTCTTTATGTGGCTAATGTAGGGGAAGAAGATGTTGCGGACCCGTCTTCAAATGAATACGTACAAAAAGTGAGAGAGTTTGCTGAAAAGGACAATGCACAAGTCATTGTCGTTTGTGCAAAGATTGAAGAAGAAATTGCTGAGCTTGAAGGGGAAGAAAAGGAAATGTTCCTTTCTGAGCTGGGTATCGAGGAATCGGGTCTTGATCAGCTAATTCGTGCGGCTTATCATTTACTAGGATTAGCAACGTACTTTACGGCTGGAGTACAGGAAGTTCGTGCATGGACATTCCGTAAAGGGATGAAGGCCCCTCAATGTGCAGGAGTTATCCACTCTGACTTTGAGCGTGGGTTCATTCGTGCAGAAACCGTTGCTTATGAAGATTTACTAGCTGGCGGTACCATGGCTGCTGCTAAAGAAGCTGGTAAAGTTCGATTAGAAGGAAAAGAATACGAAGTAAAAGACGGAGACATCATTCATTTCCGTTTTAATGTATAAGAAAAGCGCAAGCGCCCTGTTCAGCGCACGACAGGCCTGGAGCGCTCCAACTGAGATAAAGGAAACACGAAGAGCGAGAGGCGCATTCGTGATTGACTTATCGTAGGGCGGAGAGCGAAGGACACTAGGCGCTAGGGCGCTGGAGCTGGACAAAATGAGAACCACCTTGAGAAATCAAGGTGGTTTTTTACGTTTTCTTAACAGTAAATCAATCTGGTTTCAATGTTTACCACTTAAACTGAAAGCATTAGAAAGGAGGGGGTATAAGTGAAGCGAACAATGGATTGGATTGTGAAATCAGATGAAATCATATTCTACTTATTAAACAAGCAACCGTTATTCCTTATTCAAATCTTTAGATGGGTTACTCATTTAGGAGGGGCTCTTTGCTCTATTGGAATACCTTTATTCGTTTGGTTGTTTGGTCCGTTAGAGCTTAGAGAGGTAGTTATCGTTGTTTACTTTTCTTTGACCTTAAGCCATTTGTTTGTCTTTTTAGCAAAGAGACAATTCCGACGACTTAGGCCCCATTTATCTACAATGCAAGCGACCATACATGGTCCGGAACTAAAGGATCCTTCCTTTCCATCTGGCCATTCTACAGCCATATTCTCAGTTGTTACACCTTTTATCTTATTTGATCCATTTTTAGCTCCTTTTTTGTTTCCTCTTGCAATTATGGTCGCACTTTCTCGTGTTATACTTGGCGTCCACTATCCAACTGATGTGCTAGCAGGTTCGTTACTAGGTACACTTACCGCATTGGGATTTTCTCATTTATATTTTTAGGAGGGGATCAGTTTGAGAATAGCTATTTTTACTGACACATTTTTTCCGCAAGTAAACGGTGTAGCTAAATCATTGAAAAGATACTCTGATTACCTACTACAAAAAGGGCATGACGTAGAAGTATTCGCACCTGAACTCGAGGGAAGTAATCCTTATCCCTATGTTCACCAATTTATGAGCATTCCTTTTTTTATCTACCCAGAATGTCGAACAGCATTGGCTCTGCCGAATACCATCCTTGAACGAGTACAAGCTTTTTCTCCAGATTTTATCCACGTGGCTACGCCATTAACGATGGGAGTACTAGGCTCCCATGCAGCTAAAAAGTTACATATTCCAATCATTTCTTCTTATCACACACACTTTGACCAGTACCTGGATTATTACAAGCTCAGTTGGATATCTCCGATTCTGTGGAGATATTTAAAATGGTTTTATTCTTCCTCAGAACGAATTTTTGTTCCCTCCCAGGAGACATTAGCGCATCTCCAAACAAAAGGCTTCACGAACCTATCTATATGGACGAGAGGGGTCGACTGCTCTCTTTTTCAACCTTCTAACCAAACGGTCAACATTCGAGAGAAATATAATATAAAATCCCCCATAATTCTCCTTTACGTAGGGAGACTTGCACCAGAAAAAGACCTATTTACATTACAAAAAATGATTGAACATTTCTCGGAAAAGTGGAAAGAAAGCGTCCATTGGTTAATTGTAGGGGATGGTCCTAGTTTTGGGGAGATATCTAGTCTATCAAATGAGAACAAAAATATAACAATGACGGGATACTTAAGTGGAAATGAGCTAGCTTCTTGTTATGCAGCCAGTGATTTATTCGTTTTTCCATCACAAACAGAAACATTTGGGAACGTAGTATTAGAGGCGCTGGCAAGCGGAACTCCTGCCATTGTTTCTAATCGTGGAGGAGTAAGTGGAATTGTAGAGCATAACAAAACAGGAAAGATATGTGAGGCTGGAGTTTACCAGGATTTTATTAAGGAAACGGAACAATTAATCAATCATAAAGTAAGCAGGCTCATTATGGGGAAAAATGCAAGAGAATATGCACTAAAGCAAACATGGGAAGGCATCTTCGACGAATTAATCAGTGAGTGTAAACGAACGATTAAGCAGAAAATAGTCACTTTAAAAAAGAATGCTTAACTGTAAACCAAGAGTGCCTTTAATCAAACCTTGTGTTTCGTTTCTTGCTGTGGTATAATTTCTTCTTGTGAGTAATGAATATTGCTCCTTGCCCAATTGGGCCGTTTAGACCAAAAGGAGGTGAACGTGATGAGAGCGTACGAAATTATGTACATCATCCGCCCAAACATTGAAGATGAGGCTAAAAAAGCCTTAGTTGAGCGTTTTAACACAATCTTAACTGATAATGGTGCGGAACTTACTGAATCAAAAGAGTGGGGAAAGCGTCGTCTTGCATACGAAATCAATGATTTCCGTGATGGCTACTACCAACTTCTTAAAGTTAATTCTAATGCAGCTGCAGTGGAAGAATTCTCTCGCTTAGCAAAAATTAGCGAAGATATTATCCGCCACATGGTTACTAAAGACGAGAAATAAGAATAGATAATTACTTCTAAATGTGATGTTTCACATGAAACATTAGACGTAGAAGAAAGGGGGTTGATTCTGATGATGAATCGTGTTGTTCTAGTCGGTCGATTAACAAAAGATCCTGAATTACGCTATACACCAAATGGTGTTCCTGTTGCTACTTTTACGCTTGCTGTCAATCGTACGTTTACGAATCAGCAAGGAGAAAGAGAAGCGGATTTCATCAACTGTGTGATTTGGCGTAAACCTGCAGAAAACGTAGCAAACTTCTTGAAAAAGGGAAGTCTTGCTGGTGTAGACGGTCGTGTTCAAACACGCAGCTATGATGGACAAGATGGTAAGCGAGTATATGTCACTGAAGTATTAGCTGAAAGTGTCCAATTCTTGGAGCCAAGAGGTGCTTCTGGTGGTTCTGCTCCTGGCGGGAACGCAGGAGGCTTCGGTGGTCAAAGAGAAGCTTCACCATACGGGAATAACAATCAGAATCAACCATATAGAAACAACAACAATAATAACCAAGGTTATACTAGAATGGATGAAGACCCATTCGCAAATGACGGTGGTCAAATCGATATTTCCGATGATGATTTACCATTCTAAAAAATCCTTGAAAATACGATTTTTATTATAAAAAGGAGGGAAATACTCATGGCAATGGGC
This sequence comes from Robertmurraya beringensis, assembly GCF_042433785.1. Classification (NCBI taxonomy): domain Bacteria; kingdom Bacillati; phylum Bacillota; class Bacilli; order Caryophanales; family Bacillaceae; genus Robertmurraya; species Robertmurraya beringensis. The sequence goes on from NZ_JBHLUU010000108.1 coordinate 29,811, forward strand.
GGAGGACGTAGAGGTGGACGCGCTAAGCGTCGTAAAGTTTGCTTCTTCACAGCAAACGGAATCACTCATATCGATTACAAAGATGTAGATCTTCTTAAGAAATTCATCTCTGAGCGTGGTAAAATTTTACCTCGTCGTGTAACAGGTACAAACGCTAAATACCAACGTAAATTAACAGTTGCTATCAAGCGTTCACGTACTATGGCATTACTACCATACGTTACTGGTGAATAATGAGCGGAGAAAGACACCCTTAGTGGTGTCTTTTTTTATATTTAGCTATAACGACGAATCTGTATGAGTTGAATCCATCTCCAGAACTAGATAAAATAGAAGTGATGCAATTAAATGAGGTGAGGGATTGAAAAATGTTCGACAGTTAACAACAGGAGCTTTATTACTAGCTATTTATGCAGCTCTTCTCTTGTTAACAACATATATGCCCATATTAGGGATGGTTACCAATTTGTTCTTGGTATTACCTTTTATTCTTTTTGCGTATAAAAATGACCGCAAAAGTATGCTAGTGTTTTTTGTAGCCTCTATTTTATTATCACTAATAGTGGGAACAATATTTGCCATCCCATTAGCCATTACCTTTGGTCTAACAGGCTTAGTGATGGGAGACTTTATTAGAGAGAAGAAAAGCAGGGAAGCGATTTATTTTGGTGGTTCTATAGCGTTTCTATTCACCGTCGTGTTGACTTATGCTATTTCAGTCGCTTTTTTTCAAATCGACTTTATTGATGAAACGATAGCTGCAACCAAAGCTTCCATAGAATCTTCCCTATCAATCATGGAATCATTAGGACAAACTCCAAATGAGAAGGAGATGGAAGAATTACTTGCTGGAATAGAGGCGGGAAGGTATTTGAAGCCAACTTTGTTTGTGATGGCTGCCTTTCTTGCTGTGTTCTTTATTCAATTAGTTTGTTTTCCTATAGCAAAACGTTTTCAAGTTGAAATTTCTAACTGGAAACCATTTCGCTATCTTCAGTTGCCAAAAAGTATTTTATGGATCTACTTATTTTCCATCATTGCTTCAATGATTTTTAACCCTGAAGAGGGAAGTTTTGCTTTTATGGCCATTGTAAATATCGCCTTTTTGCTTCAATGGTTAATGGTTTTACAAGGTTTGGCCTTTATTTATTACTTTAGTCATGCAAAGAAGTTTCCTAGGGCAGTACCGATAATGTTCACAATTGGAGTCTTGTTATTTCCACAATTACTTTATATTGTCCGGATATTAGGTATAATTGATTTAGGCTTTGATTTAAGAAAAAGGATCAAAAATCAATAAAATACACTACTGTGTGGGAGCTGAAATTATGCCTTCTTATCTAGAAAAGCGATCGATTCGCTACCCCATCTACGCATTAATTGCCATAACAGTGGTGCTTCTCGGATTAATTGCTATGTACAATTGGTTACTAGGCTTAATCGGATTAATAGTAGCATTTCTTCCCTTTTTCTATATCTTTCAGCTTGAAAGAAAACAAAGAAAAGAAATGGAAGAATACATAACTACATTGTCCTATCGAGTAAAAAAAGTGGGCGAGGAAGCGCTCATGGAAATGCCAATCGGTATTATGTTAATTAATGATGACTACTATATCGAGTGGACGAACCCGTTCTTAGCTTCATGCTTTGAAGAGGATACACTGGTTGGTAGGTCGCTCTATGATGTGGGTGAATCACTTATTCCTTTAATCAAGCAAGATGTTGAAACCGAAATCATCACGATTCATGAGCGTAAATTTAGAGTCATTCACCGTCCTGAGGAAAGACTGTTGTACTTCTTTGATGTAACGGAACAAACAGAAATTGAAAAGTTATATGAAGATGAACGAACCGTCATTGCAATTATTTTCTTAGATAATTATGATGAATTAACGCAAGGGATGGAAGATCAGACAAGAAGTAGTTTGAATAGCCTTGTTACATCTATTTTAAATAAGTGGGCACAGGAAAATGGAGTGTTCCTTAAAAGAATAACATCTGAACGCTTTATTGCTGTATTCAATGAAAATATCATGCAATTGCTCGAGAAAGGAAAGTTTTCTGTCCTTGATGATGTGAGAGAAACGACTTCAAAGCAAAATGTTCCATTAACCTTGAGTATAGGAGTAGGTTCTGGTGTCTCCTCCCTGCCAGAGTTAGGCTCGTTAGCACAATCAAGTCTTGATTTAGCGCTAGGTCGTGGTGGCGACCAGGTGGCGATTAAGTTAACCAATGGTAAGGTAAAGTTTTATGGTGGAAAAACGAATCCTGTTGAAAAACGGACAAGAGTACGTGCTAGGGTCATTTCGCATGCTCTTAAGGAGCTTGTTACAGAAAGCGACAAGGTCATCATTATGGGGCATAAAAGTCCGGATATGGACGCTATTGGAGCTTCAATAGGTATACAAAAGGTTGCCCAAATGAATGAGCGTGATGCTTATATCGTCCTAAATCCAAACGATATTGATACCGGTGTTCAAAGATTGTTAGAGGAAATCAAAAAGCATGAATCATTGTTTGAACGTTTTGTGACACCAGAACAGGCTCTAGAGCTTGCCACGGAGGATACGCTTTTAGTGGTCGTTGATACACATAAACCATCATTAGTTATTGAAGAGCGTTTATTATCAAAAATTGATCATGTTGTGGTAATTGATCATCATAGAAGAGGAGAAGATTTCATCCAAAGTCCGCTTCTTGTTTATATGGAGCCATATGCGTCCTCTACAGCAGAGCTCGTTACCGAGTTATTAGAATATCAGCCAAAACGGGGAAAGATTGATATGCTGGAAGCAACAGCTCTTTTAGCTGGTATTATCGTTGATACCAAAAGCTTTACTCTTCGAACGGGAGCTAGAACCTTTGATGCAGCGTCTTATTTAAGAGGACAAGGGGCCGATACGGTTCTTGTACAAAAGTTTTTAAAAGAAGATGTGGATTCTTATTTGAAACGTGCTAAATTGATTGAAACGGTTTATTTTTATAAAAAAGGGGTCGCCATTGCAAAGGGAAGTAACACGCAGATGATCGACCAAATATTAATTGCACAAACGGCAGATACCCTGCTGACAATGGACGGAATTCAAGCGTCATTTGTTATTTCGAAGCGATCAGATCAAACGGTTGGAATTAGTGCCAGGTCGTTAGGTGACGTAAACGTCCAAATTATTATGGAGAATCTAGGCGGTGGAGGCCATTTAACAAATGCAGCAACACAGCTGACTGATGTAACGATTGAGGAAGCAGAAGAAAGACTGCAAACGGCCATTCACGAGTATACGGAAGGGAGAAAGAAAGAATGAAAGTAATCTTTTTGAAGGACGTAAAAGGAAAAGGAAAAAAAGGTGAAGTGAAAAATGTTGCCGATGGGTATGCACAAAATTTCTTGATTAAACAGGGACTTGCAGTAGAAGCAAATTCAACAAATGTTAGCACCCTTGAGGGACAGAAAAAGAAGCAAGAAAAGGTAGCTGCTGAAGAGCTTGCTGAAGCAAAAAAACTAAAAGAAACGATTGAAAAAATCACAGTCGAATTAAGTGCAAAAGCTGGTGAAGGTGGACGACTTTTTGGTTCAATTACTAGTAAGCAAATCGCAGAAGAGTTGCAGAAAAAGCATAATATTAAAATTGACAAACGTAAAATTGAACTAGAAGATGCGATCCGTGCTTTAGGCTATACAAAGGTACCAGTAAAGCTTCACACCGAAGTTCAAGCTACTTTAAACGTACACGTAAAAGAAGTAAACTAAATTTGGAAGTTCCATTTCGGTATATTCATGATAAAATAGAGTAGCTAACAAAATGTGACCCGTTTTACTGGTCACATTTTTTCTAGTTTTCATCATTTCCTCTAAGAAAGCAAAGGGAGGTTACTATAAATGAATGATTTATATGCTGACCGTCTCCCTCCTCAAAATATAGAGGCTGAGCAGGCGGTTTTAGGTGCGATATTTTTGGAACCATCTTCTCTTACAATGGCATCAGAAATATTAATACCTGATGATTTTTACCGAGCGGCACATCAGAAAATTTTTCAAATGATGTTACAGCTGAGCGACAAAGGAAAAGCCGTCGATCTAATAACTGTGACAGAAGAGCTTTCAGCTGCAAAGCTTCTTGAAGATACTGGTGGAGTTAGTTATTTAAGTGAATTAGCTGGTTCGGTCCCGACAGCTGCCAATATAGAGTACTATGCTAAGATCGTTGAAGAAAAATCTTTGCTTCGACGATTGATCCGTACTGCAACAACGATTGCAACGGATGGATACACACGAGAAGACGAAGTTGAAGTGTTATTAGGGGAAGCAGAGAAAAGTATTTTAGAAGTATCCGGTCGAAAAAATGCTGGTGCTTTTCATAATATAAAGGACGTTCTTGTCCGAACATATGACAATATTGAAGTCATGAATAACCGCGTGGGTGAAGTAACGGGTTTAGCAACAGGGTTCTCAGAGCTCGACCGTATGACAGCAGGGTTTCAACGGAATGATTTAATCATTGTAGGAGCACGTCCATCCGTTGGTAAAACAGCCTTTGCCTTAAATATTGCGCAAAACGTTGCATCGAAAACCGGTGAGAATATTGCTATTTTTAGTCTCGAGATGGGCGCTGAACAGCTTGTTATGCGTTTGCTTTGTGCAGAAGGAAATATTGATGCACAAAGGCTTAGAACGGGTTCATTAACAGATGAGGACTGGGGTAAGCTAACGATGGCTATGGGAAGCTTATCGAATGCTGGTATCTTTATTGATGACACCCCAGGGGTAAGAATTACAGATATTCGTTCAAAATGTCGCCGTTTAAAGCAGGAACACGGTCTAGGTATGATTTTGATTGATTACTTGCAGCTAATCCTAGGAAGTGGGCGATCCGGCGAGAACCGTCAACAAGAGGTATCAGAAATTTCCCGTTCCTTAAAGGCTCTTGCTCGTGAGTTAAAAGTACCTGTGATTGCCTTATCACAGCTTTCCCGTGGAGTAGAACAGCGTCAAGATAAGCGTCCAATGATGTCAGATATCCGTGAATCAGGAAGTATTGAGCAGGATGCCGACGTAATTGCCTTTTTATATCGTGATGATTATTATGATCGTGAATCGGAAAGTAAGAACATTATCGAAATCATTATTGCGAAGCAACGTAATGGTCCGACTGGAACTGTATCATTAGCTTTTGTGAAAGAATATAATAAGTTTGTTAACTTGGAGCGGCGTTTTGATGATAATGGAGTTCCACCTGGAGCTTAATAGATTAGAATAATAACAGACTAGCTGAACTGGCTAGTCTTTTTTCTATGAAAAAGAATCAATTACGAACAAAAAATATTAATCTTACAAAAATCGTTCGGGTTTTATTGACTTTTAGCTGTTCAAATTGGTAAACTAATCTTGTTTGATTTGCACGAAAAAAAGTTAGTTACCTTTGGAGGTGCTGTTATATGTCATCAGTAGTTGTAGTTGGAACACAGTGGGGAGACGAGGGAAAAGGTAAGATCACAGACTTTTTATCAGAAAATGCAGAAGTGATCGCTCGTTACCAAGGAGGAAATAATGCCGGTCATACGATTAAGTTTGGTGGAGAAACGTATAAGCTTCATTTAATTCCATCTGGAATCTTCTATAGCGATAAGGCTTGTGTGATTGGAAATGGGATGGTAGTAGATCCAAAAGCTTTAGTAAAAGAGCTTGCTTATTTACATGACAAGAATGTTACAACAGATAATCTTCGCGTGAGCAACCGTGCACATGTTATTTTGCCTTACCATTTGCGCCTTGATGAAGTAGAGGAAGAAAGCAAGGGAGCCAATAAGATTGGTACGACGAAAAAGGGAATTGGCCCAGCTTATATGGACAAGGCAGCGCGTATCGGAATTCGTATTGCTGACCTACTTGACCGTGAAGTGTTCGAGGAAAAGCTAGCACGTAACTTAGAAGAGAAAAATCGCTTGCTTGAGCGTATATATGAGACTGAAGGCTTTAAGATTGAAGATATTCTTGATGAGTATTACGAGTATGGTCAACAAATTAAGCAATATGTGTGTGACACTTCAGTTGTGTTAAACGATGCACTTGATGAAGGACGTCGTGTTCTTTTTGAAGGTGCTCAAGGAGTTATGCTAGATATTGACCAAGGTACATACCCATTTGTTACATCTTCCAATCCTGTTGCAGGTGGAGTAACAATCGGATCGGGTGTAGGTCCTACGAAAATTAAGCATGTAGTTGGGGTATCTAAGGCTTATACGACTCGTGTAGGGGACGGTCCTTTCCCAACGGAGTTAGATAACGAAATTGGTCACCAAATCCGTGAGGTTGGCCGTGAGTACGGTACAACAACAGGACGTCCGCGTCGTGTCGGTTGGTTTGACAGCGTAGTCGTTAGACATGCTAGAAGAGTCAGTGGAATTACAGATCTTTCTTTAAATTCTATCGACGTGTTAACAGGGATTGAAACGTTAAAGATCTGTGTGGCATATCGATACAAAGGGGAAGTAATTGAGGAATTCCCAGCAAGCTTAAAAACATTAGCTGACTGTGAGCCAGTCTTTGAAGAGCTGCCAGGTTGGACGGAAGACATCACAGGCTGCAAATCACTTGCTGAGCTACCAGCAAATGCTCGTCACTACCTAGAGAGAATTGCACAGTTAACAGGTATTCCATTGTCTATTTTCTCTGTAGGTCCAGATCGTACACAAACAAATGTTGTGTTAAATCCATGGAGACAAAGCTAATCCATTTCATTTCAATATTCGCCACTAAAAGTAGTGGCGAATATTTTATTTAGGAAAAAATAAATTTTTTATAAAATACATATTGCAATCTATAAAGCTATTATGCTAATATAAAAAACGTCGTCATAATATGTCGAATTAACACATGGCCCCTTGGTCAAGCGGTTAAGACACCGCCCTTTCACGGCGGTAACACGGGTTCGAATCCCGTAGGGGTCATCACACTATTCCAATCTCTTCAAAGGCAAGAGGTTGGAATTTTTATAAATACATAAATACGGCTCAGTAGCTCAGTCATTTGAAGAATCAGGACGAAGGACGAAGCAGTACTTATCTAGGGAATATTATTATATATATGGCTCAGTAGCTCAGTCGGTAGAGCAAAGGACTGAAAATCCTTGTGTCGGCGGTTCGATTCCGTCCTGAGCCATCTATGAAAGAGGAGTTTGTCCTATGACAAATTCCTCTTTTTTGTTACAGAGATGTAATATTCAAGTAAAATTCTTCCAAGAAATTTGTCGAATTAAATTTCGGTGATTTATAGTAAAATGAAAGCGTTTCTATTAATAAACGCTGTTATATCAATGTTTTGCTAGGAATTCTTCAGAAATTACCAATCTATTCATTCGACGAGCCTTTGTAATATAATGTCATTAATTATACAATTATGTTACATATCAAGTGCTAGTAAACTCTTGATGGCTTATTTATGGTAAAGTAAAGAAGGCTTATTATGCAACTAAGTAAAAATAAAAAGAGTTAAAAGCACTAAAAGTGTTTTGTTGCGCTAGTCTAGGAGGATTAGAGAATGGTTTTTTTCAATAAGAGACTTTCCGAACTAACGATCAATACATCTAATAGTCTAAAACCTACAATAAAAAAGGTAGCTATATCAGCAATGGCATTAGGAGCACTTACATTTGGTGTAGGTTCTGCATCTGCTAATGGCTCAAAATTAAGCACGGTATACTATGTATATATGAATAAAGAATACGTTGGTACTGTTTCTGACAAAGAAGTGGTTCAAGAGATTCTAGATGAAAAAGTAGAAGAGTTTAAGCAATCGTATACAAATTTAGATTTAGCCGTTGATTCACAACTTACATATGTTTCAGAGCAAGTGTTTGGTTCTACTGCTAAAACAAGTGACGAAGAAGTTGCAGAAATCATTCAAAGTAAACTGGCCGTTCAAGCTAATGCTTCAGCCTTAGTTATTGATGGAAAAGCAGTAGCTTACTTAAAAAGTGAAGCTGAGGCGGACCAGGTGTTAAATGCTTTAAAGCTAAAGTATGTTACACAGGAGCAACTAACAGAGTTGGAAACTCGTAAGGCAACTCCTGAAGTGGTATTACCTACGCTAAAGGAAAATGAAGTTCGTCTATTAGACGTTTCATTCACAAAAGAAGTTTCACAAAATGTAGAGAAAGTTACACCAGATAAAATATTAACTGTTGAGGAAGCAGTTACCTTTTTATCTAAGGGTACTTTAGAAGAAAAGAAATACTCTGTGAAAGAGGGAGATGTGTTAGGTGGAATTGCCTCAGCACATGGAATGGACATGGCACAGTTATTATCCATTAACCCTGGTATGACAGAAGATAGTGTAATAAAGATTGGGCAAGAATTAAATGTAACCTTCCTCCAACCCCTTCTACAAGTAGTAGTTGTAAAAGAAGAGGCAAAAAAGGAAACCATCGCATTTGCTAATGAAGTAATAGAAGATGGAGCTATGTATAAAGGCGATACAAAAGTAGAGCAAGAGGGGAAAGAAGGAGCTCGCGAGGTAACATATAAAGTCTCCGAGCAAAATGGAATACGTGTAGCTCAAGAGGTTACGAGCGAAAAGATCCTTCAAGAACCTGTTAATTATATTGTTAGAAAAGGGACAAAAGTTGTTCCATCTCGTGGAGATGGATCCCTTGCGTGGCCGGCAAATGGCGGTTATGTTTCCAGCCAAATGGGCTTTAGATGGGGCAAACAACATAAAGGTATAGATATTGCACGTCCTAGTAGTGGAACTATTAAAGCTGCTGACAATGGAACAATCGTATCTGCTGGGTATGATGGCGGGTATGGAAATAAAATTGTCATTGATCATAATAACGGGATGCGTACCGTTTATGCACATTTAGCTTCTATCAGTGTAAGTGTTGGTCAAACGGTTGTTAAGGGCTCAGCTATCGGTGTTATGGGTTCAACTGGAGATTCAACAGGTGTTCATCTTCACTTTGAAGTTTATAAGAATGGTAGTTTAGTAAACCCACTAAATTATGTAAATAGATAATATATTAATACCTCTAGTGAAAACTAGAGGTTTTCTATTTCTTAATGAAGTGATTTGCCTTCTAAAAACGTGAATTCATAGGCATATCATGATAAAGTAAGGACTATGAACAGTAAAAATAGCGGAAGATAAAATAAATAGACAGCCAAAAAAAGGAGCTATGAAATGGAAAAACGTATACTTGTTGTCGACGATGAAAAACCGATTGCTGATATCCTTCAATTTAACTTAAAAAAGGAAGGGTATGATGTATATTGTGCCTATGATGGTAACGAGGCATTAAAGATGGTAGAAGAAATTATGCCAGACTTAATCTTACTAGATATCATGCTTCCTCAACGAGATGGCATGGAAGTATGTCGTGAAGTACGTAAAAAATATGAAATGCCTATTATTATGCTAACGGCTAAGGATTCTGAAATTGATAAGGTACTTGGTCTTGAGCTTGGCGCAGATGACTATGTAACAAAGCCATTTAGTACAAGAGAATTAATTGCTCGTGTGAAAGCAAATTTAAGAAGACATCAAACGAATATAAGTCAGCAAGAACAAGATGAGACAAATGAGATTGAACTAGGCTCATTGACGATTCATCCAGATGCTTATATTGTATCGAAGCGGGGGGAGATGATCGAGCTTACTCATAGAGAGTTTGAACTACTTCACTACTTAGCTCAGCATATCGGACAAGTGATGACGAGAGAACATTTACTGCAAACCGTTTGGGGCTATGATTACTTTGGCGATGTTCGTACAGTCGATGTAACAGTTAGAAGACTACGTGAAAAAATTGAAGATAACCCAAGTCACCCTACATGGATTGTGACAAGAAGAGGGGTTGGATACTATTTGCGAAATCCTGAACAGGAGTAATCAGTAAATGAAAAAGGTTGGTTTCTTTCGATCTATTCATCTTAAGTTTGTAATGATTTATGTATTGTTAATTTTAATTGCAATGCAAATTATCGGTGTCTATTTTGTCAGACAGCTTGAAAGTACCTTATTAAGAAATTTTGAAACCTCTATTGAAGAGAGAGTTAATCTTTTAGCCTATTACTTAGGGGAAGAATTGGGCAAGGAACGTAACACCGATGATGAGGGGCCCACTCTGGAAGAGGCTGTAAAGAAGATACTGTCTGATTTGAAAACGACAGATATTTCAGAGGTTCGTTTAATTGAGGCAAGTACTCAAAGAATTATTGGCACATCAGATCCTTATAATCAAGGAATCGTAGGTCAAAGATCTACGGATACATTAATTAGACGAGTCATTGCTACTTCTGCCGATGAAGGGGAAGATGTTACTCAAATAGATCCACAGACTGGAAACCGGATTTGGATTTTAGTTACACCCGTTCGTTCTGATGATGATGTGACTGGTGCTATTTACTTGGTAGCGAAAAAAGAAAATGTGTATTCACAAATGAAGACCATTAATAATATTCTTGCCACAGGAACGGGTATTGCATTATTGATTACAGCAGTACTTGGAATTCTACTTGCACAAACGATTACAAGGCCTATTTCTGATATGCGAAAGCAAGCACAGGCAATGGCAAAAGGGAACTTTTCTCGAAAGGTGAAAGTTTTCGGATATGATGAGATTGGACAATTGGCCATTACTTTTAATAATCTCACAAAAAAGTTGCAAGAGGCACAAGCAACCACTGAGGGAGAACGTCGAAAGTTAACATCTGTTCTTTCCTATATGACAGATGGTGTGGTAGCTACCGATCGAAAAGGACGTGTAATCCTCATTAATGAACCTGCAGCAAAGCTCTTGAGCGTTTCACGTGAAACAATACTATCTAGCTCCATTGTGTCTTTACTAGGCTTAGAAGAAGACTATACGTTTGAAGATTTACTGGTAGAGAAAGAGTCACTTATTTTGGACTATAGCACGGCTACAAAGCCTCTGATTCTACGGGCGAATTTTTCGGTCATTCAAAAGGAAACTGGATTTGTGAACGGTCTAATAACGGTTCTTCATGATATTACGGAACAAGAGAAAATTGACTTAGAGAGACGAGAATTTGTTGCCAATGTGTCACATGAGTTACGGACACCTTTAACGACGATGAGAAGTTACTTAGAAGCATTATCAGATGGTGCCTGGAAGGACGAGGAAATCGCTCCAAACTTTTTAAGTGTTACGCAAACAGAAACAGAACGTATGATACGTTTAGTAAATGATTTGCTTCAACTTTCCAAGATGGATAGTAAGGATTATCGACTAAAGAAGGAATGGCTTAATTTTGTTGATTTCTTTAATCGAATTATTGATCGTTTTGAGATTATAAAGGACGAAAATACTGTTTTTGAACGAAAACTATTAGAGCAAGGTGCCTTTGTTGAGGGAGATCAGGATAAGCTTACACAAGTTCTTGATAATATTATTTCGAATGCCATGAAGTATTCCCCACAGGGTGGAAAAATCACCTTTAAAATGGAGGAAAGGGAAGATCATATTATAGTTAGTGTTAGTGATCAAGGAATGGGCATTCCAAGTGAAAATCTTCAGCAGATTTTTGAACGATTTTACCGAGTGGATAAAGCAAGAACTAGAAAGCTTGGTGGGACAGGTCTGGGACTAGCCATCGCAAAAGAAATGGTAGAAGCCCATGGAGGAGAGATTTGGGCCGAAAGTGTGGAAGGGAGAGGGACGACGGTCTCATTCACCCTCCCTTATGATCGAAATGAGGAGGATGACTGGACATGAAGTATGAAACGATAAAGTCTATCGTCCTATTAATTCTTGTCGTTTTTAGCATTCTTCTTACGTGGATGTTGTGGACATATCAGCCCAATTATGACACTTTGAAGGAAAGTGGAAACACCGTTGAAGAGGTATCGCTTGGTGAAACAAAGGAATTGAGCAAAATTGTCCGCCCTGAAAGACTGTTTTTCCATCAAGGGGAGAAACACTATGGTACATTTGATTCCTTTGAAATTGATCAAACAATGAAAGAATTAAGCTTATGGGGATTTAGTGAATTTGAAGATATTTCGGATTTAGTGAAAAATATCCCGTCGTTTATTTATGATAAAAATGCTTTAGAACTTATTTTTCCTGATATTGTTCCTTTAAAGGAGTATCGTAGCGCGTTACAATTACCTAGTAATGATATTCCTAAAAGTAACTTTGACCGAATTGTTATTGATTTAGAGCCGGAAACAAGAGAGGGAGGAGTCGTATATTTTATTTCCTCGAAAGAACAAGAAGTGCTTCGGGCCTATGTTTCAGCCTCTTATATTAATGACTTTAAAGAACGTTATTTAATGGACATAAGTGCGAATGAAAAGTTTGCTCTTTATGAACCAATTAACCGGGAAAGTTTTACGATGCTTAGAAAAGATCCAGTAAAAATTGCCTTATATAAATATCTATATTTGAAGATACAAACGGAAAAACTTCGGGATGCTCTGTTTAGTGACCCCAATTTAGTGTCCAAAAATTATAGTTCCTTCGGTGAAGAATATACCGATACTACTACATTGATGAGTGTCAATTATGAAACCAATACGGTTTCCTATCTAAAAACAGAAAATGTAGAGAGTGGAACAACCACGAAGTCGGAAAATCTCCTGGAAAAGAGCATTGATTTTATTAACAGCCATGGGGGTTGGACGGATAATTATCGATATGTAGGAATGGACCAGTCGGAACAGGTGATTTTATTCCGTTTATATGATTTAAGTGGTTACCCAATCTTTGGCGATAATGGAGTATCAGAAATTTTACAAATCTGGAATGCTAGTGAGATTAATAAGTATTATCGAAGTAACTTTATGTTAGGAAGTAGAGTGGAAGCCACTGAAATCACTCTGCCCTCTGGTACAAACGTGCTAGAGCAACTGACAAATATTGAGGGTTTTGACCTTGATTTTCTTCAGGATCTTACGATAGGCTATCACATGTCTAAGGATAGCCAGGATGTAATTTTTTTAGAACCTGCTTGGTATTATAAGTATAATGATGAGTGGAAAATGGTGCCCAGCAGTGAAGATGGAGGGATAAAGCATGGATTGGAGTAGAATAAAAACCATCTTTATCCTTTCCTTTTTCGTGTTAAATATCTATCTTATGAATGAATTCTTAAAGATACGTACCGCAACCAAGTATGAATATGCGACCAATCCTTCTTTAGAAAACCGATTAAAGGCGGATGAAATCTCATACAATGATCTTCCAAAAAACTTTGAAAAGGACAAGTACTTAAGTACGGTACCGAGGGTGTTTTCAGAGGAAGAGGTTGAAATGCTTATTGATACTACACTCAGCGGTCAAACCATTACGATAAGGAACAATCAAAACATTGAATCCAAATTAGATACACCCCTAAAAGTGAGTAGCAAAGGTCAACCACCTGAATTAGATGCGTTTTTAAAAGGCTCAGTCATTAATGGTGACCAGTATCGTTACTGGGGAAGAGATGAAAACGAAAAAAGCATTACTTACTATCAGCAGTACCAAGAAAAGCTACTATATAAAAATCCAAGCGGCCAAATCACGTTCTATTTAAATAGCGATAATGAAGTAGTTTCCTATAAACAAACACTCCTTGATAAAATCGAGGAGCTGTCGGAAGATGAAAGAATTATTCAGCCCATCAAAGCGATAGAAACACTTTATGAAAATGGCTATTTACCGTATGGAACAAAGATAGAAAGAGTCGAGTTTGGTTATTACACACTTGTTCGTTTAACTTCTTCACAGGTATTAACACCTGCGTGGCGCTTTGTGTTAAACGGAGGGGAGAATTTATTTGTGAATGCCTTTGAAGGACAAGTCATTCAACTAAAGGACGAAGAAAATAATTGGAGTGAATAGTATGTCATTGCATTTTAGTATCCTAGCGAGTGGGAGTACAGGGAATGCGATTTATGTAGAATCGGAAGGTCAATCCTTCCTAGTAGACGCAGGACTAAGTGGGAAGCAAATGGAAGCACTTTTTCAAAAAATTGATCGTGATATTAGTAAGTTGTCTGGACTTTTTGTTACCCATGAGCATAGTGATCATATTAAAGGGGTCGGAATATTAGCGAGAAAGTATAATCTTCCTGTTTATGCTAACGCTAAAACATGGGCGGCTATGAACCATTTAGTTGGGGAAATTCCTGTCGAGCAGAAATTTACTTTTGATATGGAAACGGTAAAAAGCTTCGGTGGAGTGGATATTGAATCATTTGGGGTGTCTCATGATGCGGCTGAACCCATGTTTTATGTATTTCATCAGGATGGAAAAAAGCTCGTCTTAATTACAGATACAGGTTATGTTAGCGATCGTATGAAGGGAATCATTCATAACGCAGATGTGTTTGTTTTTGAGAGCAACCATGACGTTCAAATGCTTCGCATGGGAAAGTATCCATGGAGTATTAAGCGCCGAATTTTAAGTGATGTTGGACATGTATCGAATGAGGATGCAGCTATTGCGATGAGTGAAGTAGCTGGTGATCAAACAAAGCGTATTTATCTAGCTCATTTAAGTCAGGATAACAATATGAAGGATCTAGCAAAGATGGCTGTTGAGCAAACACTTCAAAGTAAGGGCATCATCATTGGAGAGCAATTTGATTTATACGATACCGATCCGAAAGTTCCAACTGTGTTAACGGCGGTATAAAAGGTGATTCCGACTTTGTACTGCACCCCAAAAGTTAGAGTAGAAATTTAACTTTTGGGGGTCACTTCACTTTCGGGTCACCTTTTTGGTTTATTCTCAAGCAAGAAGGGATTATATTATATATATAGATACAAACTACATAGATCATGATTGTTTGAAAGGATTGGTGAATCGTGGGTTATTATGATCAAGACTACGAAACACGGTACAGAAAACAAAAAGGAAATCGAGGAGGATACTTTTTAGCAAGTCTAGTTGGAGCCATTTTAGGTGTTTTTCTTATTGTGGTTGCTTTGCCTCGAATTGGCTTTGGTGTTCTTCCATATTCAACAGACTCGGATGTAGAAGAAGGCACAACAAACAACGACGCGGTTAGGACAGAAAATGTTAGCCTAAACGTAGTGACAGATATAACAAAGGCAGTAGAAAAAGCTGGAGATGCGGTTGTTGGAATTACAAACCTTCAAACGACAAGTTTTTGGTCAGAATCGAGTAGACAGGAAGCAGGATCAGGATCAGGTGTTATTTATAAAAAATTGGATGGCAAAGCGTACGTTGTAACAAATCATCATGTAATAGAAGGGGCAAACTCGCTTGAGGTCACATTGTCTGATGGAACAAAGCTTGAAGCCAAGCTAAGAGGTAGTGATGTTTGGACCGATTTGGCTGTACTTGAAGTGGATGGAAGCAAAATTGAAACCATTGCTGAGTTTGGGGATTCTGATGCCTTAAAAATTGGTGAACCAGTGATCGCCATTGGAAATCCACTTGGAGCAACGTTTTCAGGCTCTGTTACACAAGGAATTGTATCAGGTTTAGAGCGTGCGATTCCTGTTGATATTAACCAAGACGGAGCGATTGATTGGCAGGCTGAAGTACTCCAAACCGATGCAGCGATTAACCCAGGTAATAGTGGGGGAGCACTAATTAATATTAGTGGGCAAGTGATTGGTATTAACTCGATGAAGATTGCACAAAGTTCTGTTGAGGGAATTGGTCTCTCCATTCCAATAAAGTCTGCTGAGCCAATCATTAGTGACCTAGAGGAGTTTGGTGAAGTAAAGCGACCTTACATGGGAATTCAACTTCAATCAGTAAATGAAGTATCAGCGTATCATCAGAAAGAAACACTGAAACTTCCGGAAGATGTAACATCTGGAGTGGTAATAATGACAGTGGATCCAAATTCACCTGCAGAACAAGCAGGGTTAGAAGATTTGGATGTGATTGTTGAAATGGACGGTGATCCAATTAAGGATGTTATTGATTTAAGAAAGCATCTATATAATAAAAAGAAAGTCGGAGATCAGCTGAAAATTAAATTCTACCGTGCTGGAAAGCTTCAAGAAACAACGATAAAGCTGGGTGGAAATACGTTATAGTTGTGAGAGAAATGCAGGCTTACGGTCTGCATTTCTTTTTTGTGGATAGAAATTTCATGATAGTTTTGGTAGGATGGGAAAGGAATGTGGATAAGTTTTGGATAAACTATATATAAGATATCCACATAGGATTTTGTTGAAGTTTGGAGAATCTTGAAGGAGGGAAATAACATGATTTATTGCTGTGAGGAACACGTAGATCTTGCCATAGATACGGTCGTAGATGAGTTTGAGACATTTCCAACCTTAATGAAAGTTGAGGGAAATGAGTTATCAACAACCTGTGAATATTGTCGAAATGATGCTATATATATGGTAGGGAACAAATGATCCTATACAAGATGTGGATGAAAATTGTGGACATGTGGATAACTTCTGTGGATATCTTGTTCGTAAAGTGAGGATGAAGTGTGAATATCTCATTATTAACAATTGGCAAACTTAAAGAGAAATACTTAAAGCAAGGTATCGATGAGTATTTGAAAAGACTAACGGCATATGCCAAAGTCGAAGTGATTGAGCTTCCAGATGAAAAAGCTCCAGAGCAATTAAGTGACATTGAAATGGAGCAGGTGAAGAATAAAGAGGGAGAACGGCTGTTAGCAAAAATTTCTCCAGACACATACGTCATTGCGCTGGCGATTGAAGGAAAGCAACGATCGTCAGAAGAGCTGGCGGATATGATTGATAAGTTAGCTACATATGGAAAAAGTAAAATTGCCTTTGTAATTGGAGGTTCGCTCGGCTTAAGTAAGGATGTACTGAACCGTGCGGATGAAAAGTTATCATTTTCTAAAATGACATTCCCGCATCAACTAATGAGGTTGATCTTGCTCGAACAGGTGTATCGGGCTTACCGGATTAATAGAAATGAACCTTATCATAAGTAAATGAGGTTTTTAACCAAATGCCTCTCCTAAGGATGGGGAGGCTACAACAGCAGAAGTTCAGGTTAAATATCCAGTCTGATTAATAGACGGAAGAATTCCGCTTAATTTATAAATTGGCTGGAATATTGGTTAAATAGACGGAGAAATTCCGCCTATTGACTCAAAAAACGTGAAAATGAGGGATTTTGGTCAGCTTAATCGGAAAATCTCCGCTTATACACCATAAAAATAGCTCCGTTCTGTATTTAACCGGAAAAACTCCGGTTATTTGGTTGTCGGAGGTTACGTGAGTAAGGACGAGACAACTTATTTAAGCAAAATGAAGTTTTTAAGTCAAATGCCTTCTAAGGATGGGGAGGCTAAAACATACAATTTTCATCAGTAGAAATAGAAGTGATGCAAATTTTATTGAAATTTTTAGAGAAATTGGTTGAAAAATTTTAGAATACTTTTAAACTAAAAATAACTCTATCCCCAAATTCCTCTGCAACACGTTCTTCTCACCTTTCTTTTTTATTTTTTATGTCCTATTTTACCTTCACGAGTCAAAACCGCATTTAACCTCTTTTTTACTTCACATTAATACCCGCTAATTCTAAAAATTTATTCGAAGTTAAAAAATTATATATAGGAGATGATTCATCGTGGCATCGAATATGTACGCTATTAAATGCCCATGTTGTGGACGTTCTGCATTTGAAGATTATTATTACAAAACTCATGAGCAGCACACCTTTTGTATGAGATGTGGTTATTATTACAACAAAGTAATTGAGAAATATACGAAAGAAAATATTGAATATAAGGAAGAGACGAGTGAAGGGCACGGTATGTGTATATTGGTAAATAAAGACGGAAGTAGAGAAAACGTGATTTTGAATTGTAGTCTAACAGACGCACAATTAGAAGAATTAAAATCAAAAATCATGGACAAGAATGTTAACCAAGATAAAAGCTACTTAGTTTCTCATGAAAACGGGGAATTTTCGATCCTATTTGGAAACCCGCCTGAAAATTTTTATTTGTCATTTGAAGAGTATCGAGAAAAGATGTTTGCGAAGTATGGAGTTCCAGATTATGATTTTATGGTTCCGATTGAGGAATAGTTATAATCTTCTTCTTTAGAGGATATTGAGGATAGAGGGGATCTCAAATTTAGCTAAATCATTTGTGGTTTGTCAGCGAATTTTGATTAATTGATAGATTATGAGGAGAAATGCTATGGGATTTGAGGAAGAATACCAAGCCTTTATAAAAGTCATTTGCAGGTAAGAACTGGTGAAAGGTTGCGACGCTTACAAGAAGGTCACACCCATGGTGAGAGGATGTTTTTAAAGCAAGTGTGGTAGCCGTTACTATTGAAGTCGAGCAGCATTTGAAGTTAAGTGACAAGACGGTTAAAAAAATACTTTCCCAACTAGTCGATAAAAACATGCTGATTCCCGCATAAGGGACATGAGGATCCGTTCTTACCGCTTGGGAGAACAAGTTAAATATCCAGTCTGATTAATAGACGGAAGAATTCCACTTAATTTATAAATTGGCTGGAATATTGGTTAAATAGACGGAGAAATTCCACTAGCATTGCATATGTATCCACAGGCAAAAAAATATATTTAAATAGCCCCCTATCAATTGATAAGGGGCTATTTTTATGGACGAAAGCAAAAAAATCTCCTAAAGTAGAAGCTGAACCCACGTTATCCGTGACTGCGACTAAAGGAGACTTTCATGGATAACATCATATCAAATCAAACTGTATTTAGTAA
>NZ_JBHLUU010000109.1:0-49413 GCF_042433785.1 Robertmurraya beringensis
TCAAGTTGATTTGTAAATCATTAGGGAAGCATGTGAACTGCTTCCCTTTCATTTTTGGACAGTGAATCCGTCAGTTTTAGGACAATCAACACCGTCAAGTTCTGGACATTGGAGAACGTCATTAACAATCGAACAAAAAAGGTTGCTGTAGACCCACGGCATTTTGTTTTGGTAATATAAATTGGCTTGGTAAGGGAGGTATTTTTGTTAGAGAAAGAAAAATATAAAGACCTCAAACGTGGGGAATTTGGAGCAATTATTACTATTATTACTTATATTTTCTTATCAATAGTTAAAGTAGTAGTTGGCCTATGGTCTGGATCAGAAGCTTTAAGGGCAGATGGTCTTAATAATGGTACTGATATTGTCGCTTCTATAGCCGTTTTAATTGGGCTAAAATTTGCACAGAAGCCAGCAGATAAGAATCATCCGTACGGACATTGGAAAGCAGAAACAGTTGCTTCTATGGTAGCATCATTTATTATGGCTGCGGTGGGATTGAATGTTGTTTTTGAGGCTATTAATAAGTTTGTTATAGGTAGTCATGAGTCCCTCAATTTAGTCTCTGCATGGGTTGGTTTATTCTCTGCGATTGTTATGTATTTTGTTTATCGATACAACATTAATTTAGCAAGAGAAATAAAAAGTCAGTCTGTTAGGGCAGCTGCAAAAGATAACTTATCAGATGCTTTAGTAAGTATAGGAACTGTAATAGGAATTCTGGGAGCACAATTAAATCTTCCATGGTTAGATCCTTTAACTGCTGTTCTAGTAGGTTTAATAATATGTAAAACAGCATGGGAGATCTTTAGAGAGTCTTCTCATCACTTAACTGATGGATTTGATGACGAGGATATAATGATCTACAAAGAAACTATCCTTAAGACTGATGGAGTGAAAGAAGTTAAAGACATAAAGGCAAGAAATTACGGAAATAATCAAGTAGTTGATGCTGTAATACTAGTACACTCAGAACTAAGTTTACAGGAAGCCCATCATATCTCCACTAAGGTCGAAAGTGAGCTTAAGATAAAACATGAAGTATATAATGTGCATGTCCATGTTGAACCACTAGAATTAGAAACAGTAGTCTAATATATAAGTGGGAAGTGTTATTTTTAAAGGATAATCTACTTTTTTCATTTGTATGTTACTGTATAAAGTGGTCTTAAATATTATTAGCCTAATAAAAGTAGTGTTTAGTGATCCCTTTTTATTAAGGGATTTTTTGGTTGCATTTTCTATCCACGAGGAATACATTCCTGGATACTGATTTGTTAATACTTAATGAAAAAAGGATCACCCCAAAATATAACTTTCTTCCCTTTTAGTACGGATTATGCTTTTAGAAAAACTTTCTGGCTCTCATGAGAATAATAGGCATATGTCTTTAACGCTTATAGAGTATTTACATAATCTAAGATTGTCACTAATACTGGAAGGAGAAGATATAATGAATGAAAATAAACGTCTATATGGTGGATTTACGGCTACAATATGGACAGTATGAAATTAAGGATCCTGGATCAATTAGCTGTATTCTAGTTCATGAAACAGATGTTCAAAAGGTAACCCAATAATAAAGTCCACTTTCTTAGGAGGTGGCGCTTCTTAACTTAGTTTCTAATAGATTCTACTGATTCTTTAGGATTGAATAACGGAGTCTCGTACCACGTTCAGTTTGTATTATTAGGCAACCAGAAAATATTTCTGGATGACCATTTTTATTTATATATCTTTTTTAACAGTAACCAGGGTAGCGGGTACTTGTTAAAGAAAAGTACTATTTAGTAGAATTGCTACTATTTTCTTTTTCCCATTTCTGGCCCCAATCACGTATTTCTTCAAGGATGCTTTGGAAATCTTGACCTTTGTCAGTTAGGGAATATTCTACGGTAACAGGTACAGTTGGGAGTGCATGTCGGTAAATCATACCACTTTTCTCCAAATGTTTTAAAGTTTTAGTTAAAGACTGGGCGCTAATGGTGTTAATATTGCGTTGAAGTTGATTGAATCGTAATGCACCTTTATTCAAATGACCAATCACCAAAAATGCCCATTTTCCTCCTATGATAGTTAAAAATTCATCAATAACAGAACAGCAATCCTCATCTGAGATTTTGTTCATATCACCCCTCCTTTATATACTCTTGAAAATTGAGTAATCCAATTATTAATAATATCGTCATAACAGTTCGGCTATTTAAAATAGTAGATTTGGTTATTTATGTTGTCAATAAGCTAGAGCTTTATTCCACCTAAACTATTCGTACATCAGTTGTCCTCATGTACTCTTTTAACACTATTTGGTGATTTAAAAGAAAACGCCTCAACCTAATGCAAAGTGACCCCACCAGTGCGATCATATTTTAACTCACCCACCAATTTTTGTAATTGAGTGGCTAATGAGCTATCAGTCTTTTTGCTTCAAAAGCCCAAATTTATCCTTACAAGATATATCCAACCATAGTACCGAGCATTAACTCTATAATAACGTTCTATAAATTACTGAGAATACTGGAGAAAACGTGAGTTTTCACTTTGTTTATTGAGGGAGTTTAGCATTCCTGTAGATAGTTATTTTTGGGCTTTGATAAAAAGAGAGTCCCTCAGTAAGATATTAGTATAGACACCACTCTAACTCAAACCTTAAGGAGGAAGCTCAAATAGAAGTTTAAAATGCAAGACAAACAAAATCAACTAATAGAAAGAATTTCTGATAAACATCTGGTTGTTGGGGTGGATATTGCCCAACAATTCCATGTAGCTAGAGCTGTTAATTACCGAGGTATCGTAGTAGGAGATCCTCTTACTTTTGAAAACAGTGAAGTTGGCTTTTCATTCTTTATGGAGTGGATACAAAGGCTCCAAAAATTAAACCAACTAGATTCAATTATAGTAGGTATGGAACCTACGGGACACTACTGGATAAACCTCTCAAAGTGGCTAATTAAACAGAGTGTGGAGGTTGTAACGGTTAATCCCCACTTAGTAAAAAAGAATAAAGAAAACCGTGATAACACTCAATCAAAAAGCGGTAAAAAGGATGCTTTAGTTATTGCTGATATGGTGAAAAATGGTTATTACTCTTTTGTGCGTCACACATCAGAGTCATTTGAAAAACTAAGGGTTCTAATGTCTAATCGAGATATTGTGGTTAAACGACTAGTAATGTCAATTAATCAATTAAATCGTTGGGTGGATATGGTTTTTCCTGAACTAAGGCAAGTATTTAAGGATATATCGAAAAAAGGTGCTATTGCTACACTTCGTCTATTTCCTTCACCAACTGAACTGCGTTCTTTAAAACCCGAGGACGTTGTTACAGGGTGGAAATCTATTATGAAAAGGCAGCCTGGCCTAAAGAAAGCTCAATTAATAATTAATCTTGCCAAAAAGTCCATCGGGACTGGACAAGCTCTTGATGCTCATAAGTTTCATCTGGAACAATTATTAGAGGAATATGATCTTGCAGTTTGTCAACTCGAAAGAGTTGAACTAGCTGTTAAGGAAGTGTTAAAACAAATACCGTTTGCCAAGAAGTTGCTTACGATAAAGGGTATCAGTGAAATATCATTAGCTGGAATTCTTGGAGAATCAGGGGATTTAAGTGGCTTTTCTCACGGAAACTCACTACTTCGACATGCAGTCTTACACCTATCTGAAGCAAGTTCAGGTAAGTGGAGAGGGCAAATTATCATATCTAAACGGGGAAGGTCTAGATTACGAAGGTTTCTTTTCTTAGCTACAATGAGTTTAGTAGCGAATAACCCCGAATTTAAAGCAATTCATGCCAACAATGTGAATATGAAAAAAATGAAAAAGATGAAGTCCATTTTGAAATTAGTAGGTAAGCTTGCACGTATATTTGTCGGAATTGCACGTCGGAATGAGACATATTGTCCTGGTAAAGTTCACATTTTACTCGATCAAGCTGCTTAAAAATATTATGAAGTAGACGGATTTGTTCTCGAAGAGAACTTTATAGAATTACTATTATATACGAATGTTGGCTTATTTGCAGGATGAAAATATGTACGGAGTACCAGGTTTATTCAACAAAAGGGCACTGACCCATTAGTTTAGCACAACTGGCCTCCACCCCTTGGATAGGCGTAACGAAGGAATGATAGGGCATATGACCCGTTGAGACATGGGAGGGAAAGCCGCCAGGGGCCGCGTGGAGATGTACATTATATGGTAGAATATGGAGTTGAATGGAACTCCTCTATTTAAACATGTCTTCATGAAGCCTAAGCGTCTTATTTCACTCCATCTTTTTGCATATACAATCTTAAGGGTTATGAAATCCTGCGAATAAGCGAGCATTCGTGAGAAAATCGTATTAAACTGAGGGAGTTCAATAGGGGAAGTCAAAGAAAGTATTTCCCCTTTATTTATTAAATACTTGCAAAATGCAAGTTAAATGGTTTATATTTAATTTAGTAATAACTTGGTAAATGTTAGGGGGGTAAAATAGTGTTAATTAGGGAAGCAAACATAAAGGATTTAGAACCCATTATGAATATATACAACCAAGGAATTGAAGACAGAATAGCAACTCTAGAATCTGAGACAAAAGATCTTTCTTATATGAAGAACTGGTTTGACCAACACAAGGGCCGTTATAAAATAATTGTCGCCGAACAAGAAGGGCACGTATTAGGTTGGTCATCGATAAATCAGTATAGTGGCCGTTGCGCATATGCAGGTGTTGGTGACTTATCGATCTATATTGCTCGGGATTACAGGGGCAAGGGAGTAGGAAGCCTCTTACTAAAAGAAATTGAGAAAGTGGCAATTGAAAATGGGTTTTATAGGATCGTCCTTTTTACATTTCCTTATAATAAGATCGGGCAGGCTTTGTATAATAAGAATGGATTTCGAGAGGTTGGTACTTTTAAAAATCAGGGAATTCTGGATGGGAAGTTTGTTGATGTTATGGCAATGGAAAAGATGATTGTCCCAACTAATTAAAGGGGGAGAGAATATGACAGTGAATCATTCTAGCGTTCTCTCAATTGATTACTTCGTGTCCTATTTTAAACTAGTCATGTCATCCAGGAATTATGAAATTGAAGAGGCAAAAGAATTTATGATTCAACACTTTTTTAAAGGTAATGTAAAGTTATATGGGGAACAAACATTTCGAAGTTTTAACTCGGCATATTCGGGATTATGTTCAGAAAAGATTAAAGATTTATAGTTGCAATTTGCAATCTATTTTATATAATAGGGATGAGGTGGTAAAATTGGAAAATCTTCGAGAATTGTTTCAAGTGATGACAAGACGTTTTGGACTTTTAAATAAAAATTGTTGTAGTACTGGCGGATATGATATATCCCTCATTCAAAGTCATATCCTTTATGAGATCGACCACCATCATAAACCTTCTATCCAACAAATTGCCGATATACTCGGAACTGATATTACGACATTTAGTCGTCAAATACAATCATTAGTAAAAATGAACTTAGTAAAAAAAACACCTGACCCTGATGATAGAAGGATTAGTATTCTTTCCCTAACAACTGAAGGGAAATTTATTGCAACCACTATTGATCATGAGATGAATTCATATTTAAATGAAGTTTTTTCTCATATGAATGAGTTTGAAAAAGAAACGGTTATACGTTCAATTAAACTTTTAAATGATGCTATGGCTAAATCTAGTGTATGTTGTAGAAATATTTTGGGGTAACTCCCATTTTGTTATAAATTTGCAATTTAAAAGTAAAGTGGAGGCGTATATGGATAAAATTTGGGATGCTATTGTAATTGGTGGAGGTCAGGCAGGTTTAGCATCTGGGTATTATTTAAGAAAAAGTGGTCTTCAATTTTTAATTCTTGAATTGAGTAACTCTGCAGCAGGTTCTTGGCCTAATTATTATGACAGTCTTAGATTGTTTTCACCAGCATACTCGTCATCATTGCCAGGAATGAAATTTCCAGGACAGCGCGATTATTATCCTACCAAATCTGAAGTAATAAGTTACTTGAATGACTATATTCAACATTTCCAACTTCCAGTAGAAGTAAATAAGCAAGTAATATCTGTTGAGAAAAATAATGATATTTTTACGGTTGTTATTAAGACTAGTGAGAGGTATCATTCTAAAACAGTTATTAATGCTACAGGTTCGTTTCGAAATCCGTTTATACCTGTGGTAAAGGGAAGGGAATTATTTAAAGGTCGTATTTTTCATTCCTCTGAGTACCGTAATCCAGACACTTTTATTAACCAAAGAATAATTGTTGTTGGAAGTGGCAATTCTGTTGTCCAAATTGCCATTGAGCTTTCAAAGGTTAGTAAGGTAACTTTAGCAGTAAGAAATCAGGTTCATCTACTAAAACAAAAAGTATTAGGTCAAGACCTTCACTTTTGGCTAAAGATAACTGGATTTGATCATTTCCCTTTTTGGAGATTTGGTAAAACTGCACCCAAATCAAATTCAGTAATTGATCTTGGACAATATAAAGAACATCTTGAAATAGGTAAACCAGACCAACTTCAAATGTTTACTTCATTCTATAGTGACGGAGTCATTTGGCCAGATGGAAGTAAGGAGCCAGTGGATACTGTAATTTTTGCAACTGGATATAGAAATCATCTACCTCACTTAATAGGAATTGGAGCAATTGATTTAAATGGTGACCCCCTTCATGTAGCTGGTGTCAGTACCGCAGTCGAGGGATTGTATTATGTAGGGATAGAAGGTCAACGCTCCTTTGCTTCTGCTACTTTAAGAGGGGTCGGGCCTGATTCGAAGTTTGTCATTCGAAAGTTATTACGTTATTTAAAAACATAGATTCATTAAACAGAGATGTTAGTTGTAAATTGCAATTTTTTGATAACAATTTGAAGATTAGAAACTTATATAAAGGAAAGGGAGTAAATATATGAAAACGAATGTTGAAAAACTACCAATTGCAATCATTGGAACAGGTCCAGTAGGGCTAGCTGCGGCAGCCCACCTTATTTCAAAAGGAGAGCTCACTCTGTTGGTGCAAGTGTACTCGAATGGGGACATGTTAAGATGTTTTCCCCATGGCAATATAACCTTGATAAGGTAGCGAAATCCTTGCTCGAACAAACAGGATGGATTGCGCCTAATCTAAACGCTATTCCTACAGGTTCTGAACTTGTTCAAGACTATTTACTCCCTTTGAGTAATCTTCCTGAAATAAGTAATAATCTACATTTGAATACACAGGTTGTCGGAGTTGTAAGGAAGAGTATTGATAAATTAAAAACTTCGAAGAGACAAGAAGCTTCTATTGAAATTTATGTGGAAAAAGAAGAACAAACCAGTATTTATGAAGTTAGGGCAGTTATTGATGCCTCAGGGACATGGAGAACACCTAATCCAGTTCTATCAAATGGGTTATGGACCAAGGCCGAGAAAAACTTAAAAGGTAAAATAGAATATGGAATCCCTAATGTCCTTGGAGACCATAAAGAGAAATACGCTAACAAGACAGTAATGGTTGTTGGTAGTGGTCATTCAGCTATCAATGCATTACTTGACTTGTCACGTCTCAAAGAAGAATTTACGGAAACAAATATTATCTGGGTATTAAGAAAATCAAATATCTCTCAAGTTTATGGGGGACAAGAGAAGGATGGCTTGCCAGCACGTGGAGAGCTTGGTATCAGAATTCGAAAAATGGTTGAGTCTGGTGCTGTGAAAGTCTTTACTCCATTTCATATTAATACTGTTAAACAAGAAGAGAACCATGTAACAGTAAAAGGTATCTACAATAGTGAAGAAACTATTATAAATAGCATAGATCAATTGATTGTAAGTACTGGTTTTAGACCAGATACTTCGTTCCTAAATGAAGTTCGTATAAATCTAGATCCAGCAGTTGAGAGTGTAGAAGCCTTGGCACCACTCATTGATCCCAACGTTCACAGCTGTGGGACAGTGCGGCCACACGGTGAAGCAGAGCTTAGACAACCAGAAGCAGGGTTATACATTGTTGGTATGAAAAGTTACGGAAGAGCACCGACTTTCCTATTAGCGACAGGATACGAGCAAGTAAGATCGGTTGTAGCTTATCTTACAGGTGACCTTGAGGGGGCAAAGGAAGTTCATCTTGAATTACCTGAAACAGGCGTATGTAGTGTAGGAGTCTCAAGTTGTTGCGATGAACCTGCGATTTCAAACGTAAACACGTGTGATACAGAGAAGAAAGGTCAAGTGCTTGCTACAAGTTCATGTTGTGGACCCATAAAAATTGAAATAGAAAAAACATCTTGTTGTAAGTGAACTAAAGACCAGCCATTAAAAGGGCTGGTCTTTTGGCTAAATAGAACCTATAGAAAAGGATAGTAATAATGGGGAAAAAGAATAGACAGTCGATTGTTGCTTTGGCATTAATTACAGCCATTTGCCTAGCTGGTGATGCTATGCTTTACATTGTCTTACCTATTCATTGGAGTGGGGTTGGTTTAAACTCCTTGATTGAAGTAGGGGTTCTACTATCTATAAATCGGTTTGTGAGGCTTCCTTTGAATCCTGTAAGTAATAGGTTTTTTATACAAGAAGTTGTCTTTCCGAACTGGAATTACCCTGGCTGTTTTTCTATCGGGAATCACGACAATTGGTTACGGATTAGCAAGTGATTTTTCTATATGGATCATCCTTCGATGCTTATGGGGGCGTGGCATGGTCACTTTTCAAGTTGGGTGCTTTCCTTATTATCATGCATTTATCTACCGATGATAATCTTGGTGTAAACATGGGTACTTATAATGGTTTATATAGGCTAGCAAGTTTAGTAGGAATGTTAATTGGAGGTCTTTTAGTTGACCTAATAGGTTTAGAAGTAATCAGTTTCTTCCTAGGATTGGCTGTTTTTACAACGACTCCATTTATCTATGGATATATACCGAAAACATTAGGTGGAACAGAAGACAACCTGCAAATGGTGTATCTGTACTTAACGTACTAAGTTATGTGAATAACACACCATTAATATGGATGCTAGTTACAGCGTTTTTTTCAGTCATGATCCTCGAGGGAATGATGAATGCAACACTTAGTCATTTGATTGGTGTTAGATTTCAAAAAGAGGATTTTTCACGTGTACTTATAAGTCCAACGGCAGTCGCAGGAGGTTTACAGGCGATAAGATGGGGGATGCTACCTCTCATCTCACGAAAAGTTGGTCAGGTACTCGATAGAAGTGATAGGAAACATCTTGTATTAGTTCTTTTCATGGCCTTTAATTCGGTCATGCTTCTCATTATCCCATCTAATATTTCCTACATCATTTGGTTTACGGTGTTGTTGTTACACCTTGTAATTTCATCATGTACGACCAATATCATTGATACCCTTTACTCAAACTTATCATCTAGAGGCGAAAACAGAGTTCTCCTAAATAACTTTGTACACCATTGTCGTCGATTTAGGTGCCACACTTGGGCCATTTCTTGGATATGGGTTCGTGGATGTATTAGGTTTTATAAGTGTGTTTTTGATATGTTCTTTTATATGTCTATTACTTACTCTAAAATGGTTGGTTAATAACAATTCATATCTAGAAAATACTCAAGAATCTCTTAAATAAGTAGAAGTAAAGATATGTCCTTTAAGCACACAAGCTAACGAGCTTTCCTTTAAAAAACAGTCTACCAATCCTGAACAGCTTTTTTTAACCAAAGGGGAAGGTTAATTTAATAAGAAAATATAAAAAAATTCACACTTGACCCTGTACCATGGTACAGGGTTTATTCTATATTAGACGTAAAATTACTACAATTTCAATTGCAGATCATTAGAGGAGGCAAGGATATGAATCAAGATAATTTTAATCCATCGTTAAAGGACAAGGTGTTACAGTCACTCAACCTATCTGTAGGAGGATTTGAGAAAAAAATCGGTTTATTGTCTACTTCAGAGAATAATAGACGCATACAGATTCTTCTTTCCATGTCTGAGGGAAAAATCATCAACATCAATGATTTAACTGCAACAGAGGAACAAATTGATGACCAATCTGCACTTAGGCGTTTAAGGGAATTGGATTTAATTAACTGGGACCAAAACTCTGGGGATGTGACGGTGGCGTATCCTTTTTCCGGGGTTCCGACACCGCACCGGGTCACTGTGGCTGGAAAGTCGCCTGCTTATTCCATGTGTGTGATTGATGCTCTAGGCATTCCGTCGATGTATACAGATGCAGTGATTGAATCGGAATGTGCATTTTGCGGTGAAGAGATTACTATTGATGTTAAAAACAACTTACCTGTTGCACAACCTAATACCGTTATCGTAGGTTTGGGAACAACGGGTGCTGCCAATAGTAACTCTTGCTGTGATTCTTCTTGCGGACCGAATGAGCCAACATCTGTTGCAACTAGTTGTTGCCCAGCCATTCAATTTTATTGCTCCGAGGAACATTGGCAAAAAGCGAATGAAAAGAATGCAATGACCGCGAAGGACAAGTTGACTCTTGCGGAAGCCTTTGAGGTTGGAGCTGCTGTTTTTGGTAGCACGTTATCTAGCTCTAAGGGTGAGTAAAACCTCATGAATGAAGTAAACTATATATTTACCCTGTACTAAGGTACAAGGTATATGCAGTTAGTGAGGTGAGGTGAGACATATGCAGTTTCGTATCGGAGAACTGGCTGACAAGTGCGGTGTTAATAAAGAAACCATTCGGTATTATGAGCGTTTAGGCTTAATTCCAGAACCTGAACGTACCGAAAAAGGATACCGAATGTATTCCCAACAAACGGTCGATCGATTACATTTCATAAAACGGATGCAGGAATTGGGATTTACTTTAAATGAAATCGATAAATTGCTAGGGGTCGTTGATCGTGATGAAGTAAAGTGCCGTGATATGTATGATTTCACTGTTCTTAAGATAGAGGACATTCAGCGTAAAATTGAAGATTTGAAAAGAATTGAACAAATGTTGATAGATCTTAAAGAAAGATGTCCTGAAAACAAAGATATTTATGAATGCCCTATTATTGAAACACTGTTGAAAAAATAAGAGGTGAAACAGAATGAAAAACACAATAAAAAGTTCAGGTTGGTTTCTTGTCGCGCTCATTACATGCCCGTGTCATCTGTTTATACTACTTCCGTTGATTGCAGGAACAGCACTTGGGTCATACTTCACGGAATATAAAGATTTAATTTTCATCTTGATGGGTCTTTTGTTTGTCTTTGCTCTTTTAAAGGGTTGGAGGAAACTTGAACCTGAAATACAAAAGGAAACAAAGAAAGATACAACCACACATGATTGTTGCAGTATGGAAAGGTTCAAGTCATGAAGGGAAAAGTCTCGCAAGTAGCCACTATGTTTTCAGCTTTTGTTATGGCTGGTTGTTGTTTGGGTCCTTTAATCTTGATTCCCCTTGGACTTACCGGGTTTGCAGGCGCGTTCGCATTCTACTCTTTAAAATACCGGTTATTGTTTAGCATCGTTACCATTGTATTGCTTGCATACTCCTTTTATATGGTTTATGGGAGCAAGGGAAAAAGAAAAAGTTCTGTTATTGGATTATGGATCACGACGTTTTTTGTTTTTGGCATGTTTCTTTTTTTATTCATCGTTGAAGGGGGAATATAAAAAAATGGGGTGCTTTATATGAAAGTACAGATAATCACGTCCATGGTGGTATTATCCCTTTTGTTGGTAGTTATTGCGTGTAGTAACAAACAAGAAAAAGTATCGGTAACAAAGAGTGACTTGAATACAGTTGCTATGAATTTAGAGAAGGATGTAAAAACTATTACTGAAAACGATAAGACTGGGACTTTCTTGGTTATGGCAGGAATGGATTGCTGCCCTCCATCTGTTGTGGAAGATGCCGTTGCACAAGTAGATGGTGCTGGCACAACAGCTGTTAAAGTCAACGGAAGCACAGCAGAAGTAACGGTTTCTTTTGATGAAACTAAAACAAATTTAGATGCAATTAAGACGGCAGTTTTAGACTTAGGTCTTCCCGTCGAGTAAAAGGAGGTTTACCATGAAAAAATATCGATTAAATGTGCAAGGAATGACATGTACTGGTTGTGAACAGCATTTATCTGTTGCTCTTGAAAACTTGGGTGCAAAAGCGATTGAAGTTGATTTTCGCCGTGAAGAAGCTGTATTTCAACTTCCAGATCACGTGGAGGTTAAAGCTGCCAAAAAGGCGATTGCTGAAGCAAACTATCATCCAGGAGAAGCAGAAGAATTACAATCGGAACAAAAGACGAATTTATTGAAAAAATATCGGTTAAAAGTTGAAGGAATGACATGCACAGGATGTGAAGAACACGTTGCTGTTGCCCTTGAAAATATTGGTGCAAAGGGGATTAATGCCGATTTTCGACGTGGTGAAGCTGTATTTGAGCTTCCGAATGATATAGGGGTTGGATCAGCGAAACAAGCCATTGTTGATGCAAAATATCAACCGGGCGAAGCAGAAGAAATACAAGTGCAATCGGACAAAAGGATAGATATAAGTTTAAATGATGCAGGTAACTATGATTATGATTACATCATCATCGGTTCTGGTGGAGCTGCCTTTTCATCTGCCATTGAAGCCGTTGCTTTGAACGCAAAAGTGGCTATGATTGAGCGTGGAACGGTGGGTGGAACTTGCGTTAATGTCGGATGCGTTCCATCCAAGACCTTATTAAGAGCAGGGGAAATCAATCATCTAGCAAAAAATAATCCATTTGTGGGATTACACACTTCGGCTTCAAATGTTGATTTAGCGCCATTAATAAAACAAAAGAATGATTTAGTAACCGAGATGCGAAATGAAAAATATGTGAATTTAATTGATGATTATGGTTTTGAATTAATAAAAGGTGAAGCAAAATTCGTAAATGAAAATACAGTTGAAGTAAATGGCACTCAATTAACAGCCAAAAGATTTTTAATAGCTACAGGTGCTTCTCCAACTGTACCTGATATTCCTGGATTAGACGAAGTAGACTATTTAACAAACACTAACTTATTGGAATTAAAGAAGGTTCCAAATCGTCTTACCGTGATTGGTTCAGGATATATTGGTTTAGAATTAGGACAACTATTTCATAATCTCGGCTCAGAAGTTACCTTAATACTAAGAAGTGAGCGTTTATTAAAAGAATATGATCCAGAGATTTCTGAAGCTATTACGAAGGCCTTAATAGAACAGGGAATTAATTTAGTAACAGGTGCAACCTATGAACGAGTTGAGCAAGATGGAGATATTAAAAAAGTGTATGTTGAGATAAATGGTAAAAAGCGAATTATTGAAGCGGAACAATTACTAATTGCCACTGGAAGAAAACCGAATACAGAATCATTAAATTTACATGCTGCAGGCGTTGAGGTTGGCTCCCGTGGTGAAATTGTCATTAATGATTATCTTAAAACGACCAATTCACAGATTTATTCAGCTGGAGATGTCACTTTCGGTCCCCAATTTGTTTATGTAGCTGCTTATGAAGGTGGACTTGCTGCCCGTAATGCAATTGGCGAACTAAATCAAAAGGTGAATTTAGATGTAGTTCCGGGTGTTACGTTTACTTCACCATCGATTGCAACTGTTGGTTTAACAGAGCAACAGGCAAAAGAAAATGGATATGAAGTGAAAACATCAGTCTTGCCATTGGAGGCTGTTCCAAGAGCGCTCGTCAACCGGGAAACAACAGGTGTTTTCAAATTAGTGGCAGACGCGAAAACATTGAAAGTGTTAGGGGCGCATGTAGTGGCAGAAAACGCAGGAGACGTAATTTATGCAGCAACATTAGCTGTTAAATTCGGTTTAACTGTTGGAGATCTGAAAGAAACGATGGCTCCATATCTAACAATGGCAGAAGGATTGAAGCTGGCTGCCCTAACTTTTGATAAAGATGTTTCGAAATTATCTTGTTGTGCAGGTTAAAGCTCCTTTTCGGAGCTTTTATTTATTCATCGGGTGCATTAGTGGAACACACGGTATTTTTCTTCTTCAAGTAACGTAGGTTAAAAAGTGGTAATATGAGGATATAAAGCGACTAACTAATTACGGCTAAAAAGTAGTAGGTTACTCTATTAATATATCTGCAAATTGTTTCTTTAAAAAAATCACCAGAAGGAGTGGTATTTATGGGTTATTGTGAAGACTTAAGAGAAATGATCGGAAATTCTCCATTAATAATTATACGACCAAGTGTAGTTATCGTTAATAATTATGGAGAAGTTTTATTGAGTAGATATTCAGGTGCAACTTGGGGAGTTCCGGGTGGAATATTGCAGTTAAATGAGTCAGTGGAAGAATGTATTACACGAAATGTCTTAGAAGAAATAGGCATAAGGATAAAGTCGATAAAATTATTTGGTGTCTATTCAGGTAAGGCATTAATAAATCGTGTCGAGGAAAGTGGAGATGAGTATCAAACGGTTGTCATTGGTTATTTATGTACCGAGTACGAAGGAGAAATAAAACCTGATAGCAATCAAGAAATAGAAGCGAAATTTTATAAATTAAATCAGTTACCTGAAGAAATCGATCCTTTTATTAAAAACAAGATAGTCGATTTAGCTTTTCCAAAGGTTAATTCAAATGGCACTTGTTGTGGGAAAAAGTGAAGGAAGGGCGATAATATTTTGTTTAGTGTAGCATTGATTTTTTTATTAGCTGGTTTAGCTTAAATTGATGGCGAGGAATGTAATATCAATGAGGGGAGTTTGAACATAATTATTACTAGGGAAAAATTAGAAAATCAACAAATTTGGATATATGGTATTTCTCTTATATTTGGAGGAGTTCTAGGTATCACAAACGAGAATTTAGCTAATAGCTTAGACTGGACTATTTCGCCACTCATAGCTATTCTCATGTTTGGAATGTTTGCCCAAATTCCATTCTTGAAACTGCGTGAGGCAATTTCAAATCTCAGATTCATGGTGGCATTACTAACTGGAAATTTTATAGCTGTCCCCATAATTGTATGGATATTAACAACAATATTTCCTCAATCACCTCCAATTTTATTAGGTGTTTGTTTGGTTTTACTTACTCCTTGTATTGACTACGTAATAGTCTTTACTCAACTTGGGAAGGGGAATGAGAAATTGATGTTAGCTTCAACGCCTATTTTGTTTGTAGTACAAATGCTATTACTTCCTGTGTATTTATGGCTAATTATAGGTGAAGAGATGGTAGAAGTTGTTCATTTAGAACCATTCCTAGAAGCTTTTTTATTACTAATAGTTGCGCCTCTAATACTTGCCGTAATCACTCAATTATGGGCTAAAAAGAATACCATTGGTGAGAAGGCAATAGATCTTACAACATGGTTGCCCGTCCCATTTATGGCTTTGGTATTAATTGTGGTAGTAGCTTCGCAAATTGGCAAGGTATATAGTGATTTCGAGATAATTGTACGCGTAATTCCTATATATATTTTATTTTTAATTATTACACCAATTGTATCTCGTCTTATCGCATATGCGTTCAAATTAGATAACGGTTCAGGAAGAACATTAATCTTTAGTACTGGGACAAGGAACTCTCTTGTAGTTCTTCCATTAGCTTTAGCTTTACCTCAGTCATGGGCAACGTTAGCTTCAGCTGTGATTGTTACACAGACTATCGTGGAGTTAATAGGAGAATTATTCTATATCAAGGCTATACCAAATCTTATACTGAAAGATCATACTAATTCAAAAGCGGAAAATTAAGCATAGTAACTAACTTTTTTATGAGGAATATATCTTTTCCATCCTTCGGAAGTGTTTATGAACTTAAAAATGGGGAATTTGTGTTCTTTTTATAAATTATAAATCCAAGTGCCAAGGAATCCCTTAATATAGGGATTTTTTTGTTTCACCGAATCTCGTTCTTTACAAAACCTTTACAAAGTTACTATTGAAATTAATAAATAAGCATACTATTATATAAGCAAATGATTATATAGTGATTAGCATATTTGATAGTTTGAATTATGGAACAGAACATAACAAATACTACCCATTAAGGGATCAAATAAGTTGATTATTATATAAACACTAATTGATATAGGAGGTGTTTCTCATGCAAGTATCCACAACAGTGGAAATAGAAAAGGCAGCAACCATCTTAAAGCTTTTAGGTGATAAGACAAGATTAACTATGGTTAAGATACTTGACTCCAATGATTGCTGTGTATGTGAGTTTGTAGAAATTTTTAAAACTAGCCAACCTGCTATTAGTCAACATGTACGCAAGTTGAAGGATGCAGGGATTGTCCGAGAAACAAGAAGAGGTCAATGGATCATCTATTCCCTAAATAAAGACAGTGAGTTCTATGCCTTTGTTCAAAACTTGCTACAGCATCTTCCGAATCAAGATTTTAAGTTACAGGAATTAGAAGAGCAGGGATTACGTATCTCATGTGATTCGTAATAGGGGGTTATGTGGTGACAGAGGTAGTATTAGCATCATTGATTTTTTTAGTTACATTAGTATTAGTAATCTGGCAACCAAAAGGTCTTTCCATTGGATGGTCAGCCTGCGGAGGAGCGATACTGGCGCTTCTAGTCGGAGTAGTTGATTTTAATGATGTTGTAGATGTGACATCCATTGTCTGGAATGCGACTTTAGCTTTTATTGCAATTATTATTATTTCACTCATTTTAGATGAAATTGGTTTCTTTGAGTGGTCAGCTCTTCATATGGCTAGAGCAGCTAAAGGTAATGGAATAAGGATGTTTATTTACGTTTCCATCCTTGGAGCACTAGTCGCAGCATTTTTCGCAAATGATGGGGCGGCACTAATCTTAACACCAATCGTCTTAGCCATGGTACGCAATCTGAAATTTGATGAAAAAATGGTGTTCCCTTTCATTATTGCTAGTGGATTTATCGCTGATACAACGAGTTTACCATTAGTCGTTAGTAACCTAGTGAACATCGTTTCTGCAGACTTCTTTGGTATTGGATTTGCTGAATATGCATCGAGAATGATCATTCCAAACTTCTTCTCGCTAGGTGCTAGCATCTTAGTGTTGTACCTTTATTTCAGAAAAAATCTTCCGAAGGACTATAACTTATCAGATCTCAAAAAGCCTGTTGATGCCATTCGTGATCAAAAGATGTTCAGACTTTCTTGGATAGTGCTAGGAATCCTGCTAGTTGGTTACTTTATTAGTGAATTTATTGGAGTACCAGTATCAATCATTGCTGGAATTGTGGCTATTTTCTTCTTAATAATGGCTAGAAGAAGCCCAGCTGTTAATACAGGAACAGTAGTAAAAGGTGCTCCTTGGGCCATTGTATTCTTTTCAATTGGAATGTATGTAGTTGTCTATGGATTAAGAAATGTTGGTTTAACTAACGTGTTAGCTGATTTAATTCAAGTAACAGCAGACCAAGGTTTATTCGCAGCAACCATTGGAATGGGCTTTATTGCAGCCATATTATCTTCGATTATGAACAACATGCCGACGGTTATGATTGATGCCCTTGCCATTGCAGATACCAATACAAGTGGCGTTATTAGAGAAGCACTTGTTTATGCAAATGTCATTGGTTCCGACCTGGGACCAAAAATCACACCAATTGGTTCTCTAGCCACTCTATTGTGGTTACATGTTTTATCCCTAAAAGGAGTTAAAATTTCTTGGGGTTCGTACTTTAAAGTTGGAATTATCTTAACCATCCCAACATTGTTCATCACACTTGTTGGCTTATATATTTGGTTATTATTTATACACTAAACAACAAAGGAGAAACTTATCATGTCTAAAAAAACAATTTACTTCTTATGTACAGGAAATTCTTGCAGAAGCCAAATGGCAGAAGGATGGGCAAAGAAACACTTAGGTGAAGAGTGGGATGTGAAGAGTGCTGGTTTAGAGGCACACGGATTAAATCCTAACGCAGTAAAAGCAATGAAAGAAGCAGGAATTGATATTTCAAATCAAACTTCAGATACAATTGATCCTGAAATCTTAAACAATGCAGACCTAGTTGTTACACTTTGCGGACACGCTGCTGACCATTGCCCAGTTACACCACCACACGTAAAGCGTGAGCACTGGGGCTTTGATGACCCAGCTAAAGCTGAGGGAACAGACGAAGAAAAATGGGCATTCTTCCAACGCGTTCGTGATGAAATAGGTGAAAGAATTAAGCAATTCGCAGATACAGGAAAATAATCAAACATCCCAGAGAGACTCACTCTCTGGGGAATTCTTTACCTAATATATAAGGATATGCTTATTTAATTTTAAAAGGGGTGTTCTTATGCCGAAAGTAGAAATTTTTGACCCAGCTCTTTGCTGTCCTACTGGAGTCTGCGGACCAAGCGTAGATCCAGAATTAACAAGAGTGGCAACGGCTTTATTCATTTTAGAAAAAAAGGGTTATGACATTTCTAGATTTAACCTTGCAAGCGAACCTGCTAAATTTGCAGAAAATAAGAAAGTGATTCAATACCTAAACGAAAAAGGACCTGATTCACTCCCACTTACATTAGTGGATGGAGAAATTGTTCAATCGGAAACGTATCCTTCTACCCAGAAATTAGCTGAATGGTTTGGTATCGCTGTTGAAGATTTAGAAAAAAAGAAGGTAACGAATAAAATTGATTTAGTTTAGGAGAGAAGAGATATGTATCAATCGTTTGATCCTAAAAATGCCGTCTATACTCCCTATCTTTTTTTCACTGGTAAAGGTGGAGTTGGTAAAACATCAACTGCCTGTGCAACTGCCGTTTCTTTGGCTGATGAAGGGAAAAAAGTGTTATTAGTTAGCACTGACCCTGCTTCTAATTTACAAGATGTTTTAGAGGTGGAACTAACAAATATACCATCAGAAATTCCAACGGTGCCTAATCTGTTTGCTTGTAACTTAGATCCCGAGGAGGCAGCTAGAGCTTATCGTGAAAGGGTAGTAGGGCCTTATAAGGGTGTTCTTCCTGATAGCGTAGTTGCAACCATGGAGGAGCAAATGTCAGGTGCTTGTACCGTAGAGATTGCAGCATTTGATGAATTCACTAGCTTACTTGGAAATCCTGAAATAACAGAGAGTTACGACCATATTATTTTTGATACAGCACCAACGGGACACACCCTAAGGTTGCTCCAACTTCCAACAGCCTGGACTGGTTTTTTAGAAGAAAGTACTCACGGTGCTTCATGCTTAGGACCATTATTTGGCCTTGGTGAAAAGAAGGACCTCTATAGTAAAACAATGAAAGCTTTATCCGATTCAAAGCAAACGATGCTAGTCCTTGTAGCAAGACCAGATGAATCCTCTTTATTAGAGGCAAATCGAGCCTCTAATGAGCTAAGGGAGATTGGAATTCGAAACCAATCATTAATTGTTAATGGTCTGATGGAAACGTATTTGCCTGAGGACGAGGTTTCAACTTTCTTCTACAAGAAGCAAAGGAGTGCTCTAAGTGAGGTGCCAGAGCAACTTAAAAAAGTTGTCATATATTCGTTACCTTATGTCTCCTATTCTTTAACGGGTATAGAGAGCTTAAGACATTTATTGAAGAATTTCATATTGCCATCCGTTCAAACTAAAAGTACGGGGAATGAGCAGATTAGCCTTCCTGAGCTGAAAGACTTAGTTGAAGACCTCTCTCAACAAAACAAACGTGTTATATTCACGATGGGTAAGGGTGGGGTTGGAAAAACAACGATTGCATCAGCTATAGCAGTAGGTCTAGTGGAACAAGGGCATAAAGTTCATTTAACCACAACAGACCCAGCTGCACATGTAGGTAATATTTTTAAGGGTGAAGAACTCAATAACCTGATAACTATCAGTCAAATTGATCCGAAGGTTGAAGTGGATAAGTACAAGGAGGTAGTCCTTGCCACTGCTGGTAAAGATCTTGATGAGGAAGGTCTTGCTTACTTAGAAGAAGACTTAAACTCGCCATGTACAGAAGAGATTGCCGTTTTTCGAGCATTTGCAGAAGTAGTTGAGCGAGCAGAAGACGAGATTGTGGTCATTGACACGGCTCCAACTGGACATACCTTGTTACTTTTAGATGCAGCACAGTCTTATCATAAGGAACTATCACGGTCTACGGGAGAAGTACCTGAAAGTGTGCAGAAGCTTCTACCTCGTTTAAGGAATCCTAAGGAAACGAGTGTAGTGATAGTCACGTTAGCTGAGGCAACTCCTGTATTAGAAGCTAGCCGTCTACAGGATGACTTAAAACGAGCAGATATAAATCCCGAGTGGTGGGTTATCAATCAAAGTCTGTATACAACTAAGACAATGGACCTTGTCTTAAATGGTAGAGCAACATCTGAAGAACAATGGATATTAAGAGTAAAAGAACTCTCCAATAAATGTGCAATTATACCAGTTGTTAAAGAGGAAAGCATTGGGTACGACCAACTTAAAAATTATTTGAAATAAATTGAGAGGATGATACAAATGCAAATTACAAATGAAGCACGAGACATGTTGAAACAAGTGTTTGCAGATAAGAGTGTTAATAGCATTCGAGTTTATTTTGCGGGCTATGGCTGAGGACGCCCACAGGTAGGACTGGCTCTGGATGAGCCAGAAAAAGATGATAAAGTTGTAACAATTAACGACATTCAGGTAGCGATTGATGAAATGATTGAGGACCATATTGAAGGTCTAATTCTAGGACTAAATGAAGAGCGTACGGCTTTTGTTCTAGTTGGAAATGAAAGTGATTGCTGCTAAGGAGGATACAAAAATGAGCGAGAAAAACTATCAAGCTTTAATTAAGGACCGAATCTTTATTGGTGGTGCTGATCATGTAGATGAGGTAATGGAAAACGAAAAGGTAGATGTTATCTATGATTTACGTGCAGAAGCTCCAACACAAGAGTCAAAGTATAACCGAATTCACCGTCCAATCGTAGATGATGCAGAACACCAAGAAGAGTCTGTGAAACAGGCGATTGATGAAGT
The DNA here is from genome assembly GCF_042433785.1 of Robertmurraya beringensis. Taxonomy (NCBI): domain Bacteria; kingdom Bacillati; phylum Bacillota; class Bacilli; order Caryophanales; family Bacillaceae; genus Robertmurraya; species Robertmurraya beringensis. Next base: position 20,883 of record NZ_JBHLUU010000109.1, read on the forward strand.
ATTTAAGTCTTACAATGAAGGTAAGAAAGTGTATTTCCACTGTGGTGGAGGTAGCAACCGTACTGGAACAGTTGCGATTGGAACACTTCTGGGACTTGGTGAGGCGAAAGACATTAATCAAGCAGAGGAAATGGCAACAGCTATTCGCTCAAAAATTAAAGTAAAGCCAGAAATGAAAGAAGCCCTGAAAAAAATCTATCCTAACGCATAAAGGTGATTAATACCATTAGGGAGTGGGGAACAATGTCAGTAGAAAAAATATATGACGTGATTATTATTGGTGCAGGACCAGCAGGTATGACAGCTGCTGTTTATACTTCGCGTGCCAATTTATCTACATTGATGATTGAGCGTGGGGTACCAGGCGGTCAGATGGTTAATACGGAGGAAGTTGAGAACTACCCTGGCTTTGAGCATATTCTTGGTCCAGAACTATCCACAAAGATGTTTGACCATGCAAAGAAATTCGGTGCGGAATATGCATATGGAGACGTAAAAGAAGTCAATGATGGCAAAGAATATAAAACAGTTGTTGCAGGTTCAAAGCAATATAAGACACGTAGTATCATCATTTCGGCAGGAGCTGAGTATAAAAAACTGGGTGTACAAGGCGAAAAAGAGCTCGGTGGACGAGGAGTTTCTTACTGTGCAGTATGTGATGGAGCATTCTTTAAAGGTAGGGAACTAGTAGTGATAGGTGGAGGAGACTCTGCCGTCGAAGAAGCGGTTTATTTAACACGCTTTGCTTCTAAAGTAACTGTTGTTCATAGAAGAGACCAGTTACGCGCGCAACCAATCCTACAAGATCGAGCTTTTGCTAATGAAAAAATTGATTTCATTTGGAATCATACTGTTAAACAAATCAATGAGAAAGACGGTAAGGTTGGTAGTGTCACATTAGAGTCTACGATTACTGGAGAAACAAAAGAATTCCAAACTGACGGAGCATTCATCTATATTGGAATGGTTCCTTTAACAAAGCCGTTTGAAACTCTGGGCATTACTAATCAAAGTGGATATATTGAAACTAATCAATTAATGGAAACTAAGGTAGCTGGAATATTTGCTGCGGGAGATAATCGAGAAAAAGCATTAAGGCAAATTGTTACAGCTACAGGAGATGGTAGTATCGCAGCTCAACAAGCCCAATATTATGTAGAAAGTCTGTTAGAAGAATTAAAAATAAAGAATTAATACTTAGCCGCAAAGGTAAACTTTGCGGATTCTTTTTTGTTAATATACTTTGTGAAAAAATGCACTTAAAGTTCTTTATTGTCAATGTATCTTTATATTAGGAAGATATTCAGACACTTTTAGAGCTAACGTCACGTTTGTTGTTTTCCCCCCAATGTTCTATTAATTAAAAAACCACTCCTACGAGTGGCTTCACTGGTTAAATTGAAATTCTAATTCCTGACCTTTTTGGATTAAATTCTCTTTTTGATCAAACACATCGCTTGTAAGTAGTTTAAACGACTGGATGTTTGAGTTTTCTAAGATAAAGCCAACATTCCCCTGCTTCTTTTCACCAGGAGCATATACACCGTGTAATTCGTCTAGGTAAATATCTTTTTCCCATGTGACCTTTTCACCCTCACTTGTTTCAACAAGTGCAACAGGACCAAAGTTTACTTTTTCGTTTGATGTGTTAGTTACTTCAAAGAATACCTTTACGAAATCAAATTCTTCATCATGAGTTAACACGTGGAAATAATCAATCATTCCATAGTCAGGACGCAGGTGAATCGTCTTGACTTCTTTTACTACCAACTGAATGGGTCCAAGATTAACGGTTTCATTTGGTGTAAGCTGATTTAGAAGGGTGATTTCCCCTTTACGGTCTGAAAGTACCTCGCCAATTTCATCAAGTTCACGATCATCTGGTACCTGAGGGTTTGGAGCATATTCAGTTGTCCCTTTAGCTGATTGCTTGGCTGTTGCAGTTTCTGTAGCTGTAACTTTGGCTTCGCTTAACTTCGTTTCGTTATTACAAGCTGTCATCACAATTAAAAGTAAGAGAATGAATGCTATAGTAATTTTTTTCATAGTAGTCTCCTTTGAAGAAAAAGAACCCGTTGCCTTCCAACGGGATTCTTTTCTATTCTTTATTTATCGTTAATAACTGTCTTGTTTTTTCCTTTTTCTAATAAGTCAAAGATGATTTTCGCATGATCGGTGTTGTCGATTTGACCTGCAAATCGATCACTAGCTGGGCCATATGCATAAACAGGAACGTCTTCCCCTGTATGTCCACCAGTTGTCCAACCAGTGTGAGAACGTTTGTTAAAGATGTTTTCGATTGCATTATCAATTTCTACAGTACCTTTTGAAACAGCAGCCTCTACCGAAGTAATTTCAGCATTTGTTAAAGCAAGAATGTTTTGGTCAATATACTTTGTCAATGTTTCTCTTACACCAGCCCCTGATGAAATTTCAGCTGCCATAACGTCAGGAGTGCGCTTAGCTGCTTTAATTGGCTCACCGAACCAGTTGTAGATTCCGTCAGCACCAATTGAGTATCCACCAGTTGAGTGGTCAGCTGTAGCTACTACTAATGTATGCTTATCCTTTTTTGCAAACTCAATAGCTGCTTTAAATGCTTTTTCAAAGTCTTCCATTTCACTCATCGCACCAACGATGTCGTTATCATGGCCAGCCCAGTCGATTTGGCTTCCTTCAATCATTAGGAAGAAACCATCTTTATCTTTTGATAAACGATCAATTGCTGTATTTGTCATCTCTTCTAATGAAGGTACGTCTTCTGTACGGTCAATCATCTTCGGAAGTCCACCTTCCGCAAACAATCCTAGGATTCTATCATTTGTATCTTTTAATAGGTCTTCCTTGTTCGTTACATAGCTATATCCAGCTTCTTGGAATTCTGCTGTTAAATCACGATCTGGACGATCAAATAGGCTTGTACCACCACCAAGTAAAACGTCTACCTTTTGCTTCCCATTAATTAAATCATCAAAATAATCATCTGCAATAGCATTCATATTTTTTCTACTCTCATCATGAGAACCGAATGATGCTGGTGTAGCGTGGGTAATTTCAGAAGTTGCCACTAAACCAGTAGCTTTGCCGCTTTCTTTTGCTGATTCTAATACAGTTTTTACTTCTGAACCATCATTGTCCACTGCAATTGCATTATTGTACGTTTTAATACCTGCAGACATAGCAGTTGCTGCAGATGCTGAATCTGTTACGTTTTGTTTAGGGTCCTCGGGATATGTCATTTGTTGCCCAACGAGATAATTATCGAATGCTGATTTTCCTACAAGTTTAGAATTGTCGCTGTCAGTCATATATCGATAAGCAGACGTATAGGAAACTCCCATTCCATCTCCAATTAAGAAAATAACATTTTTGATTTCAGCATTGTTGTTTGTAGATTTTGCCTCTACCTCAGTTGTGGAAAATGATCCTACTAAACTTGTTAGCGCCAACGTTGTGACGGCTGCAAACGGAATGAACTTCTTCTTAAATGATTTATTAAACATCAAATTTCCTCCTCTTATTTATAATTACATGGTATATGTTATGTAATGAATATGAAGCTACTATTAAGCTTGCTTGCTAGTTTTGTAAATTTACAACTTTAGTAAAAAGGAACTGTTTTTCATAAAAAAAGCTCTTTTTTAATATATAGACTAAAATATTAGGTGATTTATCCTAGTGTTTTATATTTTCTAGTTTTTCTCTTTACAATTTCTTAATAAACTTCTATAAAAACACCTAAAACCACTCGGCAATATAAAATTCGAGAACTTATTACCACACGAGGTCATTACTTCCGAGGAATTCTATTGGAATCAACAGAGGGGCCAGTACAGCTTATTGATTAAATTAAGGTGAAGTATATGATACGCGTCTTGAGGGAAAAGTAGAAGGATGGAATAATATTGGATTTGACGACTCTCGCTGGAAATGGGTAATTAAATTTGTTTATGAAGGGGACCTTGTAGCAAGTAGTTAGGCAGCCGCCTAAATGCTGGAGGAAGATAGAGTTTACCCAAAACCAGGTAAAGAAACGTTTATCTTTGATGCGAATGATATTTACTCTTTCACTTGATGAAAAATCCAAGTCTTTGACGCGTAGATTAGATAGCTCATTAACATGGATTCCGCTTCTAAAAATAGGGAAAGGATACTAATAAAATATTTTAATTCAGCAGGTGTGAGGGAGACTTCATAATCTGTCTTTATTAATCTAAAAACTCCGGTTCTTTATCCCCAATAAATATTTTTAAGTAAGGTTTTTGCAAACTCATTAAAGGCTTCAGTAACTACTTCTAAAGAGATCGAAGGGAAGACTTTTGACTATTAACTGTTTTAGGATGGATTCTTTTGTTTCATTTTCATTTATAAATACTCTGTAATTTTTCTTGAAACGAATTTGAATTAGTTTCTTGCTTCTTCCAGAGTAATATTCTCAAGTGTAGTAGGGGGAATATCCTTAATGGATTCACACTTAGCAATGCCTTCAGCTTTTAACCAATTAAAGAAATCTCTAAATCCCTTACCTAGTTAAATAGAGTTAGGGGGGAGCGGATATCTTGTTAAGCGTCGAACATAGTTAACTACATAGTATGGCATTTCTTTTAAAAGGAGTTCCAAACGACTTTCGTAATTTTCATATTGCTCTGATATTGCCATAAATAAATCACCATTTTATTTTTCGTTACAGAACAAACGTTCTTTACAATGCTATTACTATGAATTATTGTTTTATAATAATTCTTGTCGTAAACTGGATGTAGCTTGTTAAATATAATTAACGTCGAGAGGCAGTATGTTAAGAATTCATTTTTCTAGTTTTTATGAAAGTAAGGAGTTCATTGTAGTTTGGAGGAAGATAATGTGCGGAAAATCAATATCTTCTACATATTCATCTATAAGTGCTTCCAAGTCGGTGATTAATCACGCAGGCTTCAATTTTTATGAGTAGTCACATAGTAACTTCGCGTTAAATCGTAATTTAATGCACAGTTGGAAATAGACATATAGAACATCTGTTTGATATAATAAAAGAGACTAGAAATCATTAATTCTAGTCTCTTAGTACATTTATAAGTATGTCGATTAGTTCAGCCCTGCAATAAACGGTAGCGGGGAAAAACTAATACAAGGTTGTAGTGCAGCCCTGCAGTAATCGGTAGCGGGGAAACAGATACAACTTACTTAAATATATTACCTATTAATATTCTTTTAGTCAACCAAAACAACCTAATGCCATATTGGAGACGCCTATGAACTATTTAATTTATTTCGACGAATCTAATAAAATTGATCAATTCAATAAGCAGTATTCATATTATGGAGATTATGGTGAGTTAGACACTTCATTAGCGGTCATCGTTGAAAAGATACGCAAAATATTTAAAAGCAGTGGATCTAAAAGCGAGCTACACTTTACTGAATACACTAAAGACCGTCATATAAAAAAGTATTTCCAAGCCTTACATACAGCCATTAATGAGAATATGAGAATTAACATTCTAATTGTAAATAACCAGGATGCTCTTGCCTCGGCCGCCAAAATAGGATTAAGTACACAAGAATTGCGTAATTTATTCTACATAAAGATCCCAGAAAGGCTATTTTATGGCCTGACCTGAGATTTATCCCACTTAGACCATGCAAATCAATTAGTACAGGTAAAAATAAAAATCGATAAAAACGATGAATACGATCGAATTAAATTAAATGAAAAGCTAGTCGAACAAATGAATGCCCATTCTGCCTACAGAAATAAGAATTATCGAATCCTTAAAGCCATCTCTCAAGACTCGAAGAAGTCCATCCCTCTTCAAATAATAGACACATTTATGGGAATTGTAGTTTTCTTACTTGAGAAAAGTTATATGGAGGATACAGATATAGCTGCTATAAAAAGTGACGTTATTTATAGGTTTTTGATTGAACAAGATAACCTATTAAAGTTTCAAAAACAGATTAGATTATTCGAGTGGACAGGTAGTGAGGAGTTAGCTCCTATTAATATTGGAGAGCATCTCTCCCCTTTTATGGTTCATAAAACACATTACGATATTAATGAGTTAAGCAAGGTTCAAAAGATTCTATTAGAAAACCCTTTAATCACAACTAAGGAATTAAGGGAAAACATGGGCTACACTAATGCAAAACTACGCTTACTACAAGGTTATAGAGATCAATTAACTGGGTATGGAAGAAATACTTTTATAAGTAACTAATACTTTATTTTCGAAATTTTTTCTTTCACTATTGAATTTGTTATTAGACTTCCTCTTAGTAATGGATAACTTTCATTTAGTTGATAATAAATAAATTATGGTTAACTATGCGTAAAGATTGGATTTCACGCATACTTTCGACAAAATCCGACAAATAAGGTGATGATGTATAATGGCTGGTCCTTCTCGTGAAAAATTAATGCACGAAAAACGCTTAGAAAGTAAATTGGTTGATATGCCGGAATATGTTATTGAGTACATCCGTGCAAAAAAACGAGCGAAATTTTCTGTTTCTACTCTCCTTGGCTATGTTCACGACTTTCAAAAGTTCTTTGAATGGCTGAAGTCGGAAGGTTTAACTCAAGTAAATCACATTAAGGACACACCACTCTCTATTTTAGAGATACTTAGCAAAGAGAACGTGGAATATTATAAGGAATTCTTGGAAGAAGAAAACATCAGTGAACGCGAAAATGTAATTAAAAAGCGTTCAGAGCAGTCAGTTCATCGGAATATAAGCGCTCTTAAATCTTTATTTAACTATTTAACAACGGAAACTGAAGATGAAAATGGTGAATGTTATTTTTATAGAAACGTATTTAAGAAAATAGTTGTAGGGAAAGAAAAAGCAACCGCTAGCAACCGTGCAAGGAAAATAAGTTCAGTAATATTAGGAGACGACGAGATTACGGAATTCCTAAATTATTTGAAGAACGGATATGAGAAGAATCTGGAACCAAAGAAGAAGTCTCTCTTTCTAAGAGACAAGGAACGTGACATAGCTCTTATTAGTATGATGTTAGGCAGCGGTGTTCGGGTAAGTGAAATTGCTAGCCTCACCCTTCACTCTATTGATTTTCAAAAAGAGCAGATTGATATTGTCCGCAAAGGAAACAAGGCGGATACAGTATTAGTCCTCCCTTCTGCCATGAATGATTTAAAGGAATACTTACGTGTTAGACAAGAGCGATATAAACCTCAAAACAATGAACCTTACGTATTTTTGGCTAAATATAAAGGGGCTGCTCAACCTATATCTGTCCGAGCTATTCAGAGTCTTGTGGAGAAATACACCCGGGCCTTTAATTCAAATGAAGAATTTGAAATTGGAAAAGCTTTAAGTCCGCATAAATTTCGTCACTCCTTTGCAAGCGAATGGGTTCGTAAAGGTGGTGGAGCAGTTTTATTGAGAGACCAACTGGGCCACAGTTCATTTGAAACAACTACCAAGTATACAAACTTATCTATTGAGGAAAGTAAAAAAGTCATAGATCACATTGAATCTACTAGAAAATAACTCCAAAATACAATTATAAATCTAAATGGATAAAAAATGACCCACCTTGGTCCGCATTGTTAAGAGGCGTGGTGGGTTCTGTTAAAAATATAGTATAAACTTTAGATGCTCTTGTCAAAGCAAATCAAAGTAAACAATGGAATCAAGGTTTCGAAAATCTATCTTTCTTCGATAATTCGTAATGTAAGTATTATCAAATAGTTGAATTCAAAGAGAACTCTGTCGAAGTATAAACTAAAGCATATATGTGAAAAAAAACGGACCACTTTCAGGGTCCTTTTCTACCTAACTTACTTCATTTATATTCTTCGCTACTGAAATCCTTCTTTATGACTCTTTTATTTTATAGTAAGAAAATAAGGCATGCTTTACTTTACGCCCTAAATAAGCTGAGCATTCCGGAGAGAACAATTTTTTTACTAAACGATGGAATTCTCCCTCACTGATAAGTCCGTGCTCGAATGCACAACAAAGTATTCCCACCGTCCCTGTACATTCGATTTCATATTCTTGGCAAATACTCATGACTCTTTTTTCATTTGATGTACAGTAAATCATTTTTTTCCTTGCAATAGCAATACATTCGGCATCATATTCAGAAAGAGCCGGCTTTTCATCCAATATTCTCGATAAAAACTCAAAGGATTCGAATTGTTCTAAGGCGGTTGGTTGGTACTCCAACCACTCCATATTAGATTGAATGGTTTCAAGTATTGCTTCACGATCCAGTATACTTTGGGGAATATAGACTTTTACAAAAACTTTATTAATTAAAGATATACATTGAAGTTCTGTGAAATCATTTAGGATATTATTATCTAATACTCCTACTCTGCCTAAAAGGCTTCTAATCTTCTGTATATTGATCTCCATAGTCCTCTTCTTCAGCCCATGCTTTAACAAGCAGGCGTGCCTCCTTGTCGTTTAATAATAACAATTCGGCAACCTTATTTGTAGTCACCTTATCTTCTAAGTATAATCTACGAAGAATGGATTTCATTTTTTTATTTTTTTCAATATATTCAATAGGTTGTGGCTCTTTAAAATCAAACCCCATTCTTTTTAAGTTGTTAAATAATGCTCCAAAAGTCTTTTGTTCTATATATCCTTCTTCTTTTAAAGCCATCAGCAGAGCCTTTGCGCTAACCCCAAATTCCTTTTTAACTTCATAAACATTGCTGAAATTTGAAATAAATCCTCGGAATAGCTTTTTATATCCTTTAAGTTGATTTCTTGGAATTAAGAAATAACTTGAAAAATTATCAACTACTTTTTCGTTTATATTATTACGTGATTTACTATATGCTAATTCTCCCGGCTCCCTGTCATAATCCTCTCTGTGGAAGATAAGGTGCCCTAGTTCATGAACAGCACTAAATATCTTTCTCTCCTCAGGGATATCAGGATGATCATTAATGATGATAAAAGCACCCTTATCCTCTGAATAAGCCGATAATCCAAATATCTTACTATTGTACAATCTTAATGCCAACACATTAATATTATTTTTTTCAAGTATGGAATAGATGTCATAATCAATAACCTCATCCACACCAAATGCTTTTCTTTGTTTTTCGGCAATTTCTTTTATCAATTCATGGTCATCATCAGTCAGTTTATTTTCTTTTAGATGTAATTTATATGCTTGAGGCAAAAAAGCTAAGTTATTTTCTCCAGCCAATTCCAAGATTCGGATGTATTCATTAAGAAATTTGTTTAGATAATGGGCTAAATCATCGTCAAAGTTTTCCTGAGGATTATCAGCTCTAAACATAAATGACATGGATTCTTCATCTGAAACTAAGAACCATTTTAATGGCAGGTTATATTTATTAGCTAACCTAAATAATCTGGCACTATCAATGACCTGATCACCCGATAGGTATTTAGCTACTGTAACTCTGGTCACCCCAATTATGTTACCGATGTCTTCATTGGTTAATCCTTTAGATTGCTTCAACCTTTCGATGTTCTGTCCAATCACCTTCGCTATGTCTTCCATCTTAAACACACCTCCTCTTAGTTGAATCTTATGTTAAAAATTCTTTCCTTATTTTCATTATATTATACTTATAATGTAAAGAATAGTTTCTTGTTCGCTTGACCACATAAAAAAAAACAACTATACTAATAATCAGATAGTTGTTTTTACCATAGACCAACCAATCATACTGATACGGCAATATCAGTTAAAGGGATGTCTACGTTCCATTATTAAACATATAAGCATTATATAAAATTTTTTTAAAAAAGGCAATGTAAATTGTCCTATAAAGGAATGGAAAATACGGAACAAGGCTTATCCATGTGATTGTGTAAAGAAAGGGGAATCAATGGTAGTAGGTCTTTTGCGGAAAAACCTCCATCTATAACAAACTCTATGGAGGTAAGAAAAATGAACATTATTTTTTTGCAGGAAATGACCGCAACTATTCAAAGGCTTTCCCGTTACAATGAAGGGCGTTCTGACCGGGTTAAAGTTCAAACTCTCCTTCAAACTGTTGAGGCAATTCCAGAAGGGCAATTTTGGTACATTCCATCTGGGACTAGTGTTCCACCGCATGTATTGGAATTTCTACGAAAGGATGCTGAATCAAGAGGGGAACAGTTTCAGCTGCCAATGATTCCACTAAAAGCTGACATTCTTGAAAGCACAGAAGATATCCAGGAATACGCAGTGTTAGGAAATCTAAGAGAGGTCTTGGATGATGTAAACAAGGCCATTCTAGTTTCTGTAATGAAAAAAACCGAATTGACGAAACTTCCAGGACGTTCAAAGGAAGGTCATTTCGTTTATGAAATCACCTATGAGCACAACATTTATGAAGTACCAGGACAACCAAATCATTATGAATTTGTTACTCAACTTCCTTTCTCCGGGTTACAACTGTACCCAAGTGGAGGTAGAGTCGAATTAGTGGTGTTGTTGCCAACTAGCGCGATTGTTGATCAAAACTTAACAAAAGGAATCGATGAAAATGGAGCGGAACTTCAGAAATACTTTACCCCAATTCCTGCTACCAACAAAACTGTTGTTTCTTTTGATTATCGTTTAGACCCAATATTCACTGTACATTATTCTTATAACGAATAGAAGTACAATAAAAGACAGGTGACCGAAATGTCATCTGTCTTATTATATTTCCCCCCTACTACTATGAATAAAAACAAAAAGTAAAACCAGAGACGACTTCCTCTCTGGTTTTGAAATGAAATAGCATTGTTTTTGTGTATCCAAGATAATCAATTAAATTATCTAAAAATTTCTTTTCTTAAATTATCTATACTTTTTTGTTAATAATCATGAATAGTAATATTAAATTCAACCATTTTTGGGGTAAGCGAAGCCTTTTTCGCTGCTACAACAGCATAGAATGCTCTACACTTTCTCCACTAAAGATACCATCTGAAGGAAACTATTTGTTTTCGTCTCGCCTATATGTGTCTAGATAACCACTATGTTTTTTAACATTGTTCCGCAAACCCTTAATGCAGAATTGAACATATTTTTCTATTCTATATACAATAGGACAAAATACGGAGTCTATAACACCTTTTTAAATAATTCACAAAATTGGTGTTATACGAATTGTTGAAGTACCTTTTCTATTACTATACTGTTCCCTTTGTTCTGACTCGAGCGACACAAAAATACTTACAAGAGTGACACAAACATACTGAACTGATGTTTTTTTCAGTGTCTTTAGATTAATTTAGAGCATCTACTTTAATTATTTGCACCTGGAATCCATTTTATTAAAGATTGCGACATGAATTAATAAAATGACACAAAGATACTTAATATAAAATGACACAATAATACTGAAAGGCTTTTTGGTTTTAGTATTATGATGTCACTCGTCATTTTTTCTAACTGGTGTTACTTCTTATAGGTCCCCTTTACCGTTACCAGCTTACGCGATATCTCTAAAAGTCTGTATTAGTACTCTCAAAAGTAAACCTTTTTGATATAAAAAGAGTTTTAACCCTTCTAAGATTATTACTCACTTGCAGCAACATTGAAGTTCCTTTTGAAACATGTTATTAATACAGATAGGTAAGGGTTTGAGATTATCGCTCCCTTTTCCCCCTGTTCACACCGTACGTGCGACTTTCACCGCATACGGCGTTCCAACTAATCCAATTCATTCAATTCTATGTACTCAAGTGAAATTAGTTTAATTCCAATCAAATCGTATAGTTTTTACATAAGCTTCTGAGTTCATTTACTTTTCCCTTTAGTTTGCTGTTCAGTTGTAAATCATCAAGAATAGAATTAATTTTATTAATATCTTTCAGATGTACGAGCCTGTGAAGAGTTTCATGTAGAACTATCAAGTTTGAATAACGGTCATCCTTTGAGATATGGTAAGGAATCTTATGATGACAATGCCAATCACTCTTACCAAGTTCTGCTCCTGTAACTGCACATTTTCCATATTGAGCAATGAACTTGCTAATGCGGTTATCGTTATATTCAATCGTTCGATTTGGAATAAAGATTTTCATGACATGACTTAAAACGCTCTTGTTAATCGCTTTTAAATTGTTGTGTATTTTCTTTCTACCTTCGGCAGTATAATTACTTATATCTTGCGAGAAGCAAAGATTCGTTTTATGCCGTTGGGCATAGATAGGGACAAACACCATGTTTTGAATTTTAAAGAATTGTGGTGAATATCCTTTATAGCGTTTTTGGAGCGTGGTAGTCATTTCATCAAACTTAGCTTTTGTTCTGAAATGCTTTAGTCGATTATATAAAGTCTTGTTTAGGTGGGAGGACAACTCACTTAAATTATTAGAAATGTTAGTTGCTGGTGCGTAATAGTTTTGAATTCCCATTACTACTGTATTGTAGTGCCAAACTGTTTCGGCACACGGTTTTTTCTGTATTGTTTTTATAGAATCTTTAATTTTAATGAGGGCATTGGACTTAGCTTTCTTCGTCATATTGGATTGTGCTACAAATCCAAACCTAGTTTTCCCTTTTTGTATCGCTCGAAATGAGAACCCAAGGAATTCGGAAGAATTCTTCTTTAAATTGATAACCTTCGATTTTTCATCACTTGTCTCTAGATGTAATCTGTTTTTTAGAAAATCCGTAATCGCATAATTCATTTTTATCGCTTGCGAGCGAGTGACAGAGTACCTTAAAATCATCAGCGTACCTGACAATGTAACATTCCTTTAGGTTTGACTTCTTGAGTTGCTTAACTCTACTTCCATTCTGTTTATATTCATGGTTACTCTTAAACGTTTCCCATTGATTACTGACCCACCAATCCAGTTCATTTAGAACAATATTTGATAAGAGTGGTGAAAGTATTCCCCCTTGCGGGGTTCCTTTGGTTGGCAAACCCTCTCCTTCAATCTCTGCTTTCAATAGCTTTGAAATAATAGAGAGTAAGGATTTATCTTTAATGCCCATAGACCATATTTGTTTGAGTAACTTACTATGGTTGACGTTATCAAAAAATCCTTTTATGTCCACATCTACACAATGATAAAGACCCGCCATATTGATAAGCGATTCTAATCTCGCTTTTGCATGGTGGGTACTTCTATTTGGTCTAAAGCCGTAACTATGTTTATGAAATTTTGCTTCACAGATGGGTTCTAAGACTTGTAAGATACATTGTTGGATAATTCTGTCCCAGATTGTCGGTATTCCTAGTGGTCTTACTTTTCCATTTGCTTTAGGAATAAAAACTCGTCGTACACATTCTGGTTTGTATGATTGAAGCGAATTTTGAACGTGTTCAATTACTCCTTCTACCGACAAATGCTTAATGTCATCAATGGTTAATTTATTTGTCCCTGCTGTTTTACTCCCTGTGTTTCTTTTAATGTTTCGATAAGCAAGACGTATATTTTCATCGGATCTGATCAGTTTCATTAAGTCATAGAAATTTTGACCATCGACACTTTGAGAATATAAATTATCGAAGCAATGTTGCATATCGTAATATTCATTGTGTCTCAGTTTCTTCCGTTTCAACAAGTTGGTGACTCCCTTGGGAGTTGAACCTCTCTTAGTCTCACAAGAACCTTATTAACCGATAAAGAACTGTGTTACATGGTTGAATGATTCTTTTTAGTCTAGTGGCTATCCCTCCAGGTTGATTAGACCTTTCCTTGGTACTGTGCCACCACTTTCACTGATACAAAGACAAGTTATACAGTAACTATTTTCATTACTGCTTTCCTTATCAACGCTTCTTAGAGAGTAAGCTCTCCACGATATCAGCTTACAATGTTGAATTATATCTATTATAGAATGAACTTAGGTGCTTCCTGTAAGCCTGTTAACCGTTCATATGCCTGTAACATATCATGGACTTTTATATTTGTTAGTCTTACTCATCCACTGTTAACCTCACATTAAGTGATATACACATTTCTATGTATTGGGCGTGTAGACCCGTACATTCAGAAGTTCGTCAGCTTAACCTTTTATTATAGGTTTATTTGCATTCTCACCATATTCAATCAACTCAAGCACCATGAATTACACCACTCCATCGAGGAGGCTTTCGGCAGCCAAAACTGCTACGGTAATTTCTCACGCCTTTTCGCCGAGCTTATAACACTATCATTCTTACTAACTCAAATGCTATTCGACTAAGAGAGAACCCTTCAGGGCGTTACCCCATCATTTGATTCTTCGATATAACCCTTCAGTTCCGACAGGAACTGTCTGACCTTTACCTGAGTATTGTAGCCAATCTCAATTTGAGCCAGAAACATTTCGCACAATAAAAGCCCCCTATTATTTAAGTGTATGGGTTCACAATCATAGCTTTAAATTTCATTCTCATTATCTCATTAAAGGATGCTGCCCTTAACTGCAATAAAAGATTCCATAAGAAAAAGCATTAATCTTTCTAAATTAATGCCCCCTATCACAAACTTGAAATATCTTTAATAAAGCCACCTTAAAGGTGGCCAAATGAATCATACATACTTATCCTGTTAAAACATCCTCTTGAGGATAACGTATTTTAGATTTTTCCTGCCGTGCAAGAGAAAATGCGAGTGTTAATGGCCCTAATTTACCAGTGAACATGACTATGATAATAACTATCTTACCAATAATTGAAAGGGAAGCAGTAATCCCCATAGATAAGCCTACGGTACCAAAAGCAGAAACAACCTCAAACAAAATTGGTAAGAAAGTTGAATCCTCCGTAATGGTTAATACAAAGACAGCTAAAAATACTAATGTTAGAGCAATCATAGTAATAGCAAGTGACCGAAAAATGATGGTATCGCTTATAGATCTTCTAGCAACAACGATTTCTTTTTTTCCTTTTAAATAAGTAACAACCGTCAACACAATAATTAAGAATGTGGTTAGTTTAATTCCCCCACCTGTAGAAGCACTTCCAGCACCTACAAACATTAAGAGAATCATTAGATGAATAGTGGGGTCGGTTAAACTCCCAATATCTAAAGTGTTAAATCCTGCTGTCCTAGGCGTAACAGCTTGAAAATACGATGCCCACCATTTTTCCACTACAGATAAGGACCCTAATGAATTGGGGTTTCCATATTCCAAGAAGAATATAAAGAACATGGCTAATAGGTTTATAACAAACGTACCAATGATCATAATTTTCGAATGTAGGCTAAGCTTTTGAAACGTTCGTTTATTCTTTAGGTCGGCTAAAACGGTAAAGCCAATTCCCCCTATGATAAAGAGTAAAGTTATAACAATATTAACAACTGGATCTCCAACATAACGGCTTAAACCGTCAGACCATAAGGCAAATCCAGCATTATTAAAGGCTGAAATAGAATGAAAAAAGCTATAATAGATTCCTTTAGCAAACCCCATTTCAGGAACCCAACGCAGAGATAGTAAAATCATGGCTATTAGCTCGATACCTAATGAAAAGATGAATAGATTTCTTACTAATTGAACAATCCCTCCTAGAGAAGTTTGATTTAAAGCCTGTTGGACGAGAACTCTTTCTTTAAAACCAATCTTCCTTCCAAGAACCAAGTAGATAAGGACAGCAAAGGACATGATCCCTAATCCCCCTAACTGAATTAAAGAAGCAATGACGATCTCACCAAAAAGAGTATAGGCTGTTTCTGTATCAACAACTACAAGGCCTGTAACTGTCATGGCTGATGTAGCTGTAAAAAGTGCATCCAGCCAACTAACAGTAGTTGTCGTTGCAAAAGGAAGTTTAAGAAGAATTGTACCCAATAGTATAGAAATAGCAAAAACCAAAACCAATAATTGCGACGGATTTACGTTTATAAATTTATTTTTCATGTTACACACCTTTTTCTTCAAAACGGTTTAAATCGGAATTATGTCCTATCACAATCAAAACATCTCCTTTTTGTAATACCTCTTCCGCTACTGGTGCAACAATTACGTCCTCCCCGCGCTGAACAGCAACCACACTGCACCCATATTTTGCTCTAACATCGAGTTCAAGTAAAGTTTGATTATGTAATTTATCGGATGCTACTATTTCAACGATACTATGGTCCTTAGAAAGTTCAATATAATCAATAATTTTTTCGGATGCGATATAATGGGCTACCCGTTTGGCCATGTCCCTTTCTGGGTGAATAATTCGATCCGCACCAATTTTATCTAAAACTTTATGATGATAGTCATTTTGAGCCTTTGCCCACACTTGCTTAACTCCCAGCTCTTTTAAATGGAGGGTAGTTAAGATACTTGCTTCAATATCGTCTCCGAATGAGACAACCACTAAATCAAAATTTCTAATACCTAAATGCTTCAGAGTAGGTTCATCAAGAGTATTTGCTTGGATAGCATGAGTGGCATAAGAAGCAAATTCATTTACTTTGTCTATGCTTTTGTCTACTGCCATTGTATCAATTCCTAATTCATTAAATTCTTTAACTAAACTCCCTCCAAATCTACCCAATCCTAGTACGGCTATTTGCTTCATTTGTCTCCGTCCTTTCCAGAAAATAAAAAAGACCATTCTAAAAAATAGAATGGCCCGTATCATTAAATACATTCCACCCTCAATTCGCCTACGAGGTTAGCTGACGGATTAGGAGTTGAGAGTCTCCTTCTACTAAACGTAGATTCACCCCAAAAGATTGGTTCCCCCGCTCAATTTAGATTAGGCATTTCATTTAATTTTTTCTTAGACAAATATATATCCACTTTTTCTCGTTGTCAATAAGTGGTTTAAATGTTGAATCTAGAAGAAAATATCTACAAAGCGTAACTTTGTTTTATGTCTTTATTTTTTTGCTATTCCTCTTGAGTAAAACTGCTTCTTTTATACAACAAAGAAATTCAACAGAAATAGGCATTAATCCACCTCTGGATCAACACCCTTTTAACAGTAGCTAGCGTAAGCGATATATTTTATAACTATAATTTTAGTCTACTCTCATTTACAATCGTTTTTTCGATGACATATTGATATCCGTAGATAATAATTGATAGCAATATACAAATAAAGTACCAGCTAGTATGAGTGATTTTTTTAAATTTAAATGCACCCACCTTTTCCCACACAGTAGCCATAGGAAAAGCATTAAAGATATTTAGCATTACATTAACAATCAAATATTTCGGGAAATTACCATAAGTAAATTTAAATATCCATAATGTTGCTACAAAGTATGGCCCTAATATGTATGAGAAATCTACATTCCCTGGGGAGAATGGGTTTTTATTTTTCCACCATCTTTTCTTATTGCTGATGACACTAAAGACACTTATAAATAGATTAACAAAACTTGCAACAGGTAAATACCTTAAGAATGATTTCTTGTCCATAAACAAAACAGAAAGCCAAGGAATGACTATCATAGTTAGAGAAAACATTTGCTTTTTCTTCAATAACATCGACCTTTCAATTTGTTTGTGTATATCATTCCCGAAGAAATCCTTCTCTATTTATACCTAATGCAATTACCAACGATTTTACTAATAAGAATAGTTCCTATTCCATAAACCTCCCTCAATAAACAAAGTGAAAACTCACGTTTTCTCCAGTATTCTCAGTATTTTATAAATTGTAATTTTAGAGTTTAAGCTCGATACTATGGTTGGATTTATCTCGTAAGGATAAATTTGGAGCTTTGGAGTAAAAAGACTGATAGCTCATCAGCCACGCACTTACAAAAAAATGGTGGATGAGTAAAAATATGATCGCACTGGTGGATATCCACATATCTTATGGAGGTCAACCCTCCCATGCCTCACAGAGTCTTCGCTCTCAAATTCCTTCGTCCAACCTTTCCATGAGGTGGATGTCAGTCATGCTGCCCCACAGGGTCCTTGCCCGAAGTTTTATTGCTTTGCTGACTAATCCGTGCTTCAAATGTACGAGACTTCTAACACCTAAAACTCTTTTCTACTATACTGGTCCTACTGATTTAAGCTGTTTTTTCAACTTCTACGTTTACTCTCATATGAGGGATATCCTTTAACATTCGCTCTTCACTAAACTCAAATTGTTTTTTACCAATGGCAAATAATATACGTATTAACTTATTGCACAAGGCTATCAAAGACTGCATTTTCTTTAGAGGATTATCCGGACGCTGCGTGTAATAGGCATGCAACGCTTTAAAAGCCGAATTCTTCGCAACCATAATCATACAAACCCTGAAAAGGAGAGCCCTTAGCTTCTTCCTACCTCGTTTGGTGATTTTTGTTTGTCCTTTATGTTTGCCAGAGGTGTTCTCCTTCAAGCTCAGTCCAGCTAGCTTTATGATTTGTCTAGGGTGAGAATAATCTTGAAGATTTCCTACTTCCGCAAAGAAGCCGGCAACCGTATCTCTGCCTACTCCCTTAATAGCTAACATTTGTTGAACACCAGGAATATGTTCAATTAGGTTATCTATCTTATCATCTAGTTCTACGAACTTCTTTTGTATCTAGTCATACTTATCAAGCAGAGTTGCTAGTTCTAATTTAGCCATACCAGCACCTTGGCGAAGTCCGATGGACTCTTTTGCTGCTTGTTTTAACTCTAGTATTTTGTTTAGTCCCACACTCCGACTAACTGCCTTTCGTAAATGTTCCAATAAGAACTGATTAGTGAAATCAGTCAGTTCATGTGGTAAGGCTCCTAGCCTTAAAAACTGTAAGGCTGCTTTCCCTTCCCAACTCTTAAAGACGGTTAAAAACTCAGGAAAATACCGATCTAGCCAGTTGTGAATCTGGCCTTGCACCGTTTGAAGGTCATCAGTTAGGAGATCACGTATTTTTTTCGCCACGCGGAGTTCTGCATAAACACCTTGTGGAATCGTTGGTTCAGCATATCTCCCGTCCTTGACCAACTGAGCGATGACTTAGCGTCTTTCACATCGTTTTTAGTCGGTGAATTATCGTCAAGTTCCTTACTCCTCTTAACATGTATCGGGTTCACAGCGACAAACTTTATATCATTCTCTTTTTGTATATGTGCTAGGTTTAGCCAATAGTGGCCAGTAGGTTCCATTCCTACTATCACTTTTTGCATCTGTTGTTCTAGCTTTAATTGATTGATCCAATTGAGAAACAGTTCAAATCCTGGCTTGGTATTATCAAAATAACACGGGGAACCAAACTCCATTCCTCTATAGTCCTGTGCACGTGCGACATGCTTGTACTTGGCAATATCAACACCTATAATAAGAGTTTGAGAAGTGATTTGAGCAATCTTTTCATTTTGGTTATAATTCATTTTAAGACCTCCTGGTGTTAATTGAGTTCGTCCTTTTTGCTAGCCGGCTTTAGGACTCTCTCATTCTACCAAGAGGTTATTTTTTTGTTCAAACCTCATTTTCATTCATTACAGGAATGCTGCCCCATATCTTGAATAAGGATGTTTGGTAAGTTCGATTAGTGTTAATAGAAATTTTGCGAACAACCTAAGCACATAAAAAAACGCCCAAAACCCATTGATATCAATAGGTTAAGGCGGTTTAGACTAAATCGGTAATTAGTGTTAATTGGTGTTATACGAATAGTTGAATTATTAATTTATATCTAAAAGCACTCTTCATTTTGACGTCCTCTGTTACCTTTAAAGAAAAAATTCTTCAAAACATAGTGGTGGCTAATAAATAACTATTTTAGTCATATTCATAAAGTTTGCATTAAAAAATGATTACTTATCTCTCTATATAGACAAATAAGTAATCATTAATCAAGGTCATCTTGGTAATAATAAATCTCAGAATGTTTTTCCAACCAAATTTCAACATCTTCTAGTAAAGGTCTAGAGTTTTTGTCAGCAATCTCTATACATCTATTAAATAACTCTTCATTTGAAACGGTAATTTTATAACCATTCAAATTCAAAAAAGTACTAGCTGCTAAATAACCAGTTCTTTTGTTTCCATCTTTAAAACAATGATTAATAGTAATGAAATACATATAAACTGCAGCTTTTAGAAACAATCTAGGATAATATTCGAAATCGCCGAACCCTTCTTGTGGCATTGCAGCCTTTGCTTCTACACAACCCTTTTCATAACCTGCCAAACCACCGTATCGTTCTAGTGCAAGATCATGTATTGCTAATAAATCTTCATATGTTAAATATTCAAAGTTCAATTCTTACTCAACTTTCTAAGAGCTTCATCGTTACGATCACATGCTTTATTTACAAGAGCTAAAATTTTCTTTTTTCGTGCGTTTTTTTGCATTTCTTTCAGCTCCTTTTCAGTATATGTTAAATCTATAGCCATTTCGTTGTCTTCCTCCTTATTGCACATACAATCACCTCTAATACCATGTTAAACAGGTTTATTGTGTGATGTATATATAAACTTTATACTAAATTCAAACAATTTTCAAGGAATATGAGAATAAAATAGCGGAAGGTGTCATATAATGTATAATTTAGGCTAATTAGTGAGTATTCGCGGATTAGACTAAAATCTATTGTAGTTTAATTCTTATTCTTATTATAGATTTAGGGTTATTTCAAAATATAGAAAACCCACTATGGTCCCCTTTTTCTAGAGGAGTAGTGAGTTCAATAATGATCAAAATGTTGTAGATGTGATGTTATCAATGACTTAAAGATTATCTGCCACATCAATATTACAAATAATATAAAGCATATTTTAATTACTTCTAGTAAACAAATTCATAACTTCTAATATGTATTATAGATTTTAGCTATTAGGAATAATATAGTATTTAAATTTAAGCAACTATTTATTAGTTAATTTGAGCTATTTGCCTTTGTAAATTGTTATATTTTTCTGCGATTTTGTCGCGGTTTCGCTCAAGCAATTTTAATCCTTGTGTCATCTGCAAGAGCCTTAAATATTTGTGCAACAGCGATAGTGTTTTGGTTGGAGACTGATTCCTTCACTTTTTGTACTTTTTCTCCATCCACACAGGATATTTCACAAACATCATCGTGTTTCATCACTACACCCCTTATTCAAACGTTTATTTGTATATTAGTATATGTAAAACTTTTCTTTTGGTCAATTAGATGTTTGAATGTTAAATAATTTATTTCTATGTGAACTGCTTATTAAATAACTATTTGGTATTCGTGGGTGTCAATATTGTATAGGAAGAGGAAGTTGCCGATGCTGTCATGGTAAGCCAAGATGGGGGTATAGAGGTACAGAGGACTAACTTTGCCAAAACTAATACAAAAGACTAATTAATTACTACTTAAACTATAGAAACAATTGGTTTCACTAGAGGATGTACCTTTACTTATGTGTTTCTTCACATTTTCAACAAATTTATATGATAGTATTACTTTGTAAAAAAATTTAACGAAGAGAGGTTTTCCTATGACCTTCATGAAAGGAATCATAATTTTAATCGTATTTTTCATCTCATATCTTCCGAGAGGTGTATATGCTTCAGGTATAGAAGACCAGCACCTTGAACTTTCTAGTTATACTTTTTTTGAACTTTGGAACCCCTTACTTTTTATTTCAATCCTATTAATCCTTAGAATCTATCTTTTTAAAATACGAAAAAGCAAAGAAATTTTTGTTAATGGTTTAGGGAAAGTAACGTTCTTTTGCGGATTAATGATTATATTTCTCGCATTAGGAAGTCCTCTACATATTTTAGGTGACAAATATCAATTTAGTGCTCACATGCTTGAACAATCACTCATTTATATTGTTATGCCCCCTTTGGTTTTACTAGGCTTGTCAGAACAAATGGTTACACCGATTATCAACTTTGTTAAAAAATATAAGATATTTATAATCCTAAGGAAGCCCCTCATTTCTCTATTATTATTTAATGTTTTATTTTCGTTCTATCATATTCCGGTGATATTTGATGTATTAGTTTCAAATACTATACTGCATAATATTACTCACATAATTTTGACCATTACAGCATTTTTCATGTGGCTACCAGTTGTACCTCCAACAAAAAGCTTAGAATCTTTATCAGCTCTCAAGAAAATTGCTTATCTATTTGGGGCTGGAGTTTTACTCACGCCAGCATGTGCTCTAATTATCTTTGCGGATAGTCCTATGTATACGACATATGCTAATGCACCACAGCTTTTTGAAGCGTTACCTCCATTAGATGATCAACAGTTAGGTGGGGTAATTATGAAAGTTATTCAGGAGATTATGTTTGGCTCAATTATTGGTTATGTCTTTTTTAAGTGGGCAAAGATAGAAAGCTTAAAGGATTACGTTCCTGATAAAGTTTTTTATAAGTAATACTCTTATTGGAGTACTAAACTCGTAAAGAGCAAGAGTAATAGATGCTATTTCTTGTTTCTTTTTTGTTATTGAAAGGAGTTCTATATAGTGAGTTTTTTTATTAAGGAAATAGGAAAAGTTAGTCTCCTATTCATTTTCATATTCTCTATATTTCCAGAAAGTTTTGCTCAAGCTCACTCATCGCTAGTTAAAACGCTACCGGAAGGTGAAGAGGTATTAAAAGAAAGTCCTCAAACCATTGAAGTTTGGTTTCTTGACCCTGTTGTATTACATTCAAACACAATAACATTGATGGGGTCTTCGGGTAACCGAGTAGCGTTTGAAAATGCTTATATCGATCCCAAAGATCCAACCCATATTATCGGGAATGTTCCAGATACTTTACCTGCTGACAGATACACAGCAAACATTAATGTTATTGCTTTAGATGGCGATATCTTAACAGAAACGTTTAGTTTCAAAGTTTTAAGAGAAGAGCCCAAGAAGCCAGAGTCTTTAAAATTAGTGAAACATTCTCCGGTTGATGGCCAGATATTGAACGGTAAACCTAATAAGATTGATTTATGGTTTACCCACAGTGCAGAATTAACAGCAATCGGTGTTTTTGATAGGACTCAGCAATCAATAAAACTAAAGGAGCCTTATAAAGACCCTGAAGATCCAGCTCACATAATTGTTGAATTTGATGAACCACTTGAAGACGGAACATATCAAGTCACCTGGTATGCAAGCTCAAGTGAAGAGGAACTAAGCAATCAATTAGAAATTGTAGATGTCTTCTATTTTGCAGTCAATGAATTTACATCTATTGAAGATGGCAGCATTGGGACAATGATACAAACATCTTGGTTTCCTGATTTGGACTTAAAACAGTTTGGCTATTGGTTTATCTTTCTAGGATTATCCATCCTGTTTGGTTCCAATTTTTTTATTCATCTGGTTTCAAAGGAAGTAAAAGAGTATAAACGATGGAAACGAATTTCATTGGGATTAATCTTCATGACCACTATGGGAGCTAGTTTTTTAATTCGTCAGCAAAGAATAGAAATGGCAGACCTCCCTTTGCTAGAGTTTTTCTCTTTACAGTATATTTGGATTCCGGTTGTTCAAATCGTTCTTCTTTTGTTAGGCTTTATGGTTAAGAAGCTAGAATTTCTCGCTTTTGGAATTGCTTTACTTATGGGTCCATTTGTAATGGGACATGCCTCTTATCCCCGATACGGTGGATTTTTAACTATAATGGTAAATATCTTGCATCTGGTTGCCGCTTCTATATGGCTAGGAGGTTTATTTGCTTTACTCACCATGGCCAAAAGAAATGAATTTGGAGAACTACTAAAAAAGGTTGGAACAAGTTTCTCAAAATGGGCATTCTGGAGTTTGCTTGTTATCATCTTGACCGGCTTTATCATGACTATCCAGTATGTTCCATCTTTTTCCTTCGAAAGTTTTATAAAAAGTCAATGGGGAAAAGCTGTAATCATTAAAATTGGATTAACCCTACTTATTGTATTTATAGGATTTTTACAGAGAAATACACTTCAAAAGTTAGCCGCCGCTCTCGTAAATAAATTTTATAGACGGGGGATTATCGAAATTTTGTACGGCGTATTTCTTCTACTATTTGCTTCTATTTTAGTTGTTTCAACTCCTAGTGCGGCGGAACGGGGGATATATCCACTAAAAAGCTCGTACGAACAGGAATTAAAAGTTGATATATCTCCTTTAAAGGAAGGACTGAATGTGTTAACACTAGATTTTAAGAAAGAAATCGATATGGAGAATGTGAAAATAAATATTTCTATGCCTCCAGAAAATGATATAGAATATGATGCATTTAAAATAAAGGAAGGAACGTTTAAAATAACAGGAAATATTCTACATGGAGCGGGCTCTTTATTGATGAAAGTTGAAGCAAAGGAGCCAAATGGAGACATTCGTAAGTATGAATATACCATTGTTGTTCCTGGTGAAAGAATGGGCAAGGAGTAATAAGTAGAATCCTTAAGCCAAGTAAATAAATTACTAACCCAACCATTTCTTAACCTCCGCAGTAGAGAAAGCATACCTATTCTTTTTGCCGTTTATATGCTTAGAAATGAATTCCAATTCTAATATCATTTTTTAGGACTTTATTGTCCATGTCCTTATCTGTTTCTTCCGGTTCCATGTTCCCAGTATCTTTGCAATTAGAAACTCTATAGCTGTACTCTTGCCTTTTCTATTATGATATTTGAATTAATCGGACAGGAACAAATGGGAAATAAAGCAGGCTTTATTGTACGAAAAATTGAGGAGTATGAAAATTTATTTTAAAGAATAGTAGTTTTAGAAGAATACTCACCTGTACTCACCTCTTAATTTATGAAAATTAAGAGGTGAGTTCTTTATGAAAAGAATAGCGGTTCATTTCCCTTTAACGGTTTTTTATTATTATTTGAGAGAATTAATACATATGACATATAAAAATCCCCTTCACTAAACACACCTTTTAACCAAAAACCATAGTTATAGGACATGCGAGTAAAAGTAAATACTCTTTATAATAAATCCTTATTTCTTTGGTGTAAGTACAAGTTTCCTCATGATTGTTCCCATAAGGTATTTTTCAGATATAACTGATAACCCGGCTGCCTCAATATTATTCATGGTGTCACGGTTAATGTTTGCACCCCAAAGTTTTACAGGAAGGGGATTTAATAGATCCATTATTGCACCAATAATTTTGTTCTCACTCCTCATATGTTCAAGCATTAGAATTTGCCCGTCTGGTTTGCATACCCTTCTAATCTCTTTAAGCCCTTTTATAGGATCGGGGACAGAACAAAATACACACGTCGAAACAACAGTATCAAATGTATGGTCTTCAAAAGGAAGGTCTTGGATGTCAGCCTCGAGAAACATGGTAGGGTGAGATTGATTGATACTCCCTGCCTTTTGTTTGGCAATATTTAGCATCTCACTGCTAAAATCCACCCCAGTTAATGATGATATTCCTTTTGGATATAGTGGAAGGTTAATACCTGTCCCTACCCCAACTTCTAATACCTCTTTTGAAGCTAAGTCCAAAAGGTCCCGCCTCCACTCTATTCTAATCATTTTATCCATGTAATCATATATTTTTGCCACTCTATTATATCGTTTAATTATTACTTCATTGATATTTGCTGACATAGTTAAACTCACCTTCCTCATCTGAAGAGTAATGATACTTATACTGAATCAAATAAGTGTTATTTAAAAATAGTGTAACTTAAAATTATGCATAAAGTATGGAGAAGGGAAAAATTTATAGTCGTTCCCAAAATGGTGAATCTACAATATAATAATAAGGAGGTGATAAAGATGTGTTTTTCCTATGATCAAATTGAACTTCAATCGCATAGACTGGCCAAACAGATAATTCAACAATCAAAACATAATCCAGTACGTCTAAATTTAGTTGGTAATAGCAGTATAGAATTAAAAAATCGAAATTTAGAATTTGATAAAATGCAAACTCAAGATGGATCATTACCCCTTATTAAAAATGTTATCCTTCAGGATCAAGTTGGTAAGCTTTACAGCATTGAACCTTGTGAAAATGGATTGAAATTTGCCCAAGGAGAAATCACCTATAAAGAATATTTACAAAACCAAAAAGGAGAAAACAAGAAACTGATTGGTTTTTCATTAGCATTTATAACATTATTTCTGGCTAGTGGTTGGGGACTTGTTACATTTTTATAATTAATATAGATTTTACTAAAAAGCTGCCATTTCTTGGCGGCTTTCCTCATTTTTGGAGATTAAACCTAAACACATTGCTACATATTTACTGGTTATCTATAGTTGTTACTATATAGATATATAAATAGCCAAAGTATATATTAAGGTCAAAATTTTTAAACATAAGAAAATCTGCATAACTTCTTCACATTTTAGTGGTATTTTATAATTTATTTATATAAAAAAGAATAAGATTTAGAAGTTTTCAATACTGTATAGTGACTTCTTAAACAATCTGTTCTTTACAGGTTCCAGATTAGAGATCCTTACTAACAACTACTATAGAAATCAAAAAAGAATGGAGTTAATAATGCAAAAAAAAGTATATTTTAATTTATTCGTATTCAGTTTTGTTATTATGGGACTAGAAATGACCGCTTCAAGATTTGTTGCACCTACATTTGGTAATACAGTTTATACTTGGGGAATTGTAATTTCAATCTTTTTAATAGGATCTTCAGTGGGGTATACAATAGGTGGATTTGTAGCAGACAGAAATTCTAATAAAACAATATTACTTAGCCTTAATTTAATAGGAATACTGTTAGTAACTCTTATACCTACCATTAAGGATATAACATTTCCCTACCTTAGTCCTTTACCCAATGAGGTAGGTACAACGTTGGGGGTAACGGTTTTATATCTTTTCCCTAATTTAATCTTCAGCATCATTGTTACTGTCCTAATGAAGGTTGGGCTCAGTGATAATACTACTGGAAGAGTTATTGGAAATCTCCATACATTCTCTGCAGTAGGTAGTGTATTAGGAACTATTGTGACTACATTCTGGTTAATTCCCGTTGGAAATATTAATACTGTAATTGGTATATTAGCTTTAATGGTATTTATAAGTTCATTATTTTTTTATGAGACAAAAACACGCTTGGAAATTATATTAGTTGTAATACCAGCTCTCTTTATACTCCTGCTTTTTTTGGACTCTAAAAATGAGCCGGTTGGTGAAATATTATACCAGGACACTAGTTTATATCATGAAATTGTTGTCTATCAGACTGAATACTTTGATGGGAAAAAGGGACCTTTCCGATACATGAACTTCGGAGATGATGACACAATTCAAGGATTGATGGAGATAAATTACCCTGACCGACTTAGCTTGGACTATTCAAAAAGTATATGGGAAATATCAGAGACATTCAGACCAGATAGCCAAAACGTCTTTATGATTGGTCATGGTATAGGCACGCTGACACAAAAGTTTGAGAAGAATGGAAAAAAGGTAAAGGTTGCAGAAATAGATAAGCAGGTATTAGAGGTAAGTAGAGAATACTTTGGTTATGAAGGAGACAGCGTAGAAATCGGTGATGGTAGAAGAATTTTAAGTAAGCAACTAAATAAATTTGATGTTATGGTGTTAGATGCTTACAATAATACAGAGCAAATTCCATTTCACTTAATTTCAAAAGAATTTTTTACTTTAACAAGCGATAAACTAGATGAAAATGGGCTCCTACTTGTGAATGCTATTGGAAAAACAAAGGGAGACGAACTCATCAAGTCGATGAATTCTACATTAAAGTCGGTCTACCCATATGTATCCGTATATTCTTTTGAAGATAAAAAAGGTATTCAAAATCTGACATTTGTTGCTAGTAAGAGTAAGTTTGACAAGAATAAAATCAAGCAACAAAAGTTATTCCAAATTGGCGAGGGTGAAATAATCTTAGATGAGAATACCAAGTTAAGAAACGTAAACTAATTAGCCCTATATTATAGGTAACAAAACCTTATTCGTAAGATAAAAAAAGGTCTTCCGAAGTTGACTTCAGAAGACTTTTTTATGTAGCTAACACACTATGATAACTATTTTGCAAAACGATGATTACCAATAGTTACAGTGACTTCACGAGAAAGGATCCATTTGCTCGTAGCCGTTTTTGGATTATAAAAATATAATGATCCTTTTCCTTGTGCTCTATTTGCTATAGCTTCTTCTACAGCTTTAATAGATAATTTATCGGCCGGTTGTTTAATGGTTCCATTCTTAACTGGAGTAAAAGCATAATTTCCATTTACCCTTTGATATATAACCTCTTTTATTGTATTTGGGAAGCTTTTGCTATCCACTCTGTTAAGAATAACGGTTGCTACAGTAACTTTTCCTGCGTATGGTTCTCCTTTAGCTTCAGCAGATACAAGACGATCCATAAGTTGTTTATCTTCAATAGAAACGGTTTTATTTGGAATTAGTAATTTTTCTCCAGCTTTTATGGAATCATTAGACTTATTGTTTATATTTTTTAGTTCAGCCACAGATATACCATACATATTAGCTATTCTCCATAGTGTTTCCCCTCTCTTAACAAGGTGGTTATAGTCGATGCATTAGATTGAGAACTGAATCCAAATAGGGATAATGTAAGAGTTGTGACAATTAATAGTTTTGTTAGATTCTTCATAATTACCTCCTATATGTGCGTCTGTTTGTAAATTGTTTTTGACACTCTTAAATTACCGAAAGTTGACGGTATTGCCTGTCCGGAAGTGGTCGAGTATAATGTCCATGAATATATTCCGGAGAAAGGAAAAGACGACTCCCATAATGTATAACTGCGCC
>NZ_JBHLUU010000011.1:0-2491 GCF_042433785.1 Robertmurraya beringensis
ATAACTGAAGCGCCCATCTTTTATGAGTCGAGCGATTACCAGCGCATCTTTGCGGTCATGTTTGGTTGGCAGATTGTCATCTAACTCTTTTGACCGTTTGACATGCATAGGATTGGCCATAACTAGGCGGATGCCCCGTTCCTCTAGAAAATAGGCTAAATTGAGCTAATAATGGCCAGTAGGTTCAATCCCTACGATGACTTCCGTTTTCTCGTGTTCTTTCATTTCAGTTAGAATACATTGATAGAAAAGTTCAAACCCATCTCGAGACTGAGAAACAGAGAATGACTTTCGGAGCACCCGTCCGCGATCATCCACAAAGCAAGCGTAATGAATCCTCTTGGCAATGTCGATTCCGACTACAAGTGTTTTTTCGGTGACTTGATTTATTTTATGATTTTGTTTAAAATCCATATGGAGTCCTCCTNATTGATTCATATTTTGTGAAGGTTGAGTTACATACTGTTGCATCTGTTGAAGCAGCCGTTGATAGTGTCGATCATGCATTTGTCCAGCTTGTTCAAGTGCTGCTCTTACTTCGGGATTTTGACATTGTTGAGCGAAAAAATGCATTTTCTTCATCGCAAGTAAATTCCAGCTTAACATATCGTTTACATAGAGATGATCCTTTGTTGACATTATTTCAGGCGGTTGTGTCATTAAAGCTTGTGCTTGTTGATTATTCATACCCGTCTGCATTTGTTGCATGATGTTTCCTCCTGTTAACAATGTTGTAATCACTTTAGGTAGATTGCCACACAGCGGTCAAAAATATGCAGGTATTTTAGACTAGTTTTAAAGACCCCCCACCTCTAG
Source organism: Robertmurraya beringensis (assembly GCF_042433785.1). NCBI lineage: Bacteria > Bacillati > Bacillota > Bacilli > Caryophanales > Bacillaceae > Robertmurraya > Robertmurraya beringensis. Next base: position 817 of record NZ_JBHLUU010000011.1, read on the forward strand.
ATAGCATTAAATACTCCCCACCTATACGTAGGTGGGGAGTATTTGTGGCTAAACTAAATATTAATTTATCCTATTCCAGACCCTGTTTAAATCTAAGGGGACATAGACTTTATCACCATGAATTTCCTTATGTATGATAGGATTGGTAAAACTTTCATCTAAATAATTTTCAATTATTTTCTTATGTCTAGCTCGTGGTTTTGTTCCTAAAATATTTTCAGTATAGTCCTTGTACATTACTAATGTATACCTCGCTTTTTTCACCATTTTCTTGTTTATTGAAAAAATATTAATGAGACAAACAAATTGTAAAATACTCCATTGACAAGTCCTTCACTGTGTTTGAAAAGGAATTCCCTGCAATGTAACAATTTCCAAGACACCTAGTAACTACGAATAAATTTTCTGTATTTTAATCCGTTTATTAATAACTTAATTGTCCATTTTCACTATCCTCCTCTCATCGCTTTTTCTTACATGTGTATCTTTTCCAAAAGCAGTGGAAAATTACATATCTAAATTTTTAAATATTTAAAGTCTGATAAAATTCAATGAATAAAAATCTTTTAATACTGCAATCTAATAAAGGTCAAAATAAAATATAGGAGGTGTTATTCATGACAGTCATCAATGACGTTAAAACAGCTTTAGCAGGATTAAAAAGCGCTCAAGCTAGCTTTGAAACATTTGCTCTCAGTACGGATAATCAACAAGCTAAGCAACTTTATCAAGATGCTGCTACACAAACCCAATCTGTTATTGATAATGTTGAACCACGTGTTCAACAAATCGAACAAGAAGAACCTCAATACAAACAACAATAATGAGTATGGCGAAAAGGTTGGTTGAGAGGCCAACCTTTTTTAGCATCCCAATACTGGTAAAACATGGAGGTGATTTCATGAAAGTGAAAATATTATTTTTCATTTTAATCCTTATCGGAATGGGTTCAGGGTGTAACGGAAACCAAAATCAGTTAGATAATTATAATGATTTGAGTATTTCACAAGTACATACAAGTAAACCAATTGATCAATCTGTTGCCAATCATGCTAAAGAAAAGATTATCACTAAGGAAGAAATTTCGGATGTAAAGGCTGTGAATACAAATAATGAGCTTTTAGTAGCGATAAAAGTCAGAAATTTCAACCGTTTCCGATTAAAAAATATCGAGAAGTCAGTTAAATCTGACTTAAAAAAAATGTATCCAGATCACAATGTATTTGTTTCGAGTGATAAAAAAATGTTCTGGGAACTTGAAAACATAGAACAGAGACTGAAAAAAAACGATACGAATGAGAAAAACTTAAAAAAGGATTTAAATAAACTGAAAAGTCTAATGAAGGAACAAACATAAAGAGAAAGGATCGAGTTATGTCTAATAATCAAAAGAAACAACTTACTCCTGTGCAACAGGAATACCAAAAATTGCAAAAACAACGAGAGATTAAAAGACCGGTTGTTAAAAATTGTATAAAGGCCTTTATAACTGGTGGTCTTATCTGTCTGATCGGTCAGTGTATTTCTGACTTCTACATTTATTTTTTTGATTTTACTGAGCAAACGGCCGGAAATCCGACAGTGGGTACGTTAATTTTTATTACGATGCTTCTTACTGGTTTTGGTGTATATGATCGAATGGCCCAATTTGGAGGGGCTGGAACAGCTGTACCCG
>NZ_JBHLUU010000110.1:0-51224 GCF_042433785.1 Robertmurraya beringensis
AAAAGTTAAAAAAGATATTCGAGATACCATAAATTTAGGTACCTCTGCTTTCCTATTGCAAAAATTGCATTAATAATATCATTAACACAACTGATCTTGTTTAAACCCATATTTATTTTCACAGAAAAGAATTAATATTCTTTGTTGTCATTAAGAGGGGTTTTCTATTGATAGATTAAGTATTTATACAAAATAAAAGTTTTTTCCATATTAAAAAACCCTTGCATGATTGCAAGGGTCTATGACTTCAACTCTATTTATGCTTTTACCGCTAATTCAACTACACGACGTGCAGATGCTTTTACTTCTTCTAAACCAGCAGCAATGATTTCTTGTGCTTTATCTGGCATTGCATTATGTCCTTCAATAACCACTTCATCAATGATTTGCATTCCGAACACTCCACCGAAAACATTACGCATGTAGTTCACAGCCATTTCCATCGGTGCTGCTTCAGGAGCTGAATAAACTCCTCCTCGTGCATTTAAGAAAATTGCTTTCTTTTCTGGCATTAAGCTTACAAGGTTTCCAGATGCATCATATTTAAATGCAAAACCAGCTGCGTATACATAATCAATAAACGTTTGTAATTTTGCAGGGATCGTTAAATTCCATAATGGAAATGCAAATACAACCACATCTGCGCTTGAAAGTACATCCATTGCTTTTTGTTTCGCAGCTAACAAACGTGATTCAACGTCAGTTAGTTCTCCACCATTTTGAACCTTACCAAATGCATCAAAAAGTTCCTGTCCAAAATATGGTGTATCCTCTTCAAACACATCATATGTAGTAACGTTTACGTCTTTCCCTTCTAATTCGGCCATAAACGTTTCATACATCTTACTAGAAATCGCCTCAGAAGCAGGGCGGTTATTTGCTTTTACTACTAAAACATTCATTAATATTCTCTCCTCTATTTCCTTCTTTGTTAGGCTAGCTACACTAACTACCTAACTATAATTATTATAATCAGAGTCAAATGATTGTTAAGTACGCACTTAAAAGTGGTATAGTATCAAAATGTATACTATTGCTTTAGCGCTCACCTTCACATAGCCAGTTAATTTTTACCTAAAGGAGGAATTGAGATTGGAAATAAAGCCTGAGTTATGTCGTGTCGACGATGCTTTAGGAATTTTAACGGGGAAATGGAAACCCATTATCTTATTACATCTTCTAACAAAAGGAACTCAACGATTTAGTGAGTTAAAGAGAAATATGCCTGGAATCACCCAGAAGATGCTAACAAATCAGTTACGTGATTTAGAAGAAGAAGACATCGTACAACGTGTCGTTTATCCACAAGTCCCCCCAAAGGTGGAGTATTCGATGACGGACTACGGGAAAAGCTTAGAGCCCATATTGAGAGCTATGCATGATTGGGGCGCGAAACACAGTGTGCATAAGAAACAAAAAATGGTTAGTGAATAAATATAACGAGCTGCCACTATAGGTAGCTCTGCTTTTTCTAATCACTAAGCATGTGATTGTCTATCTCGATAATGCCCTGGTGTCATTCCCACATGTCTTTTAAATAACTCCGAGAAGTGGCGATAATTATAATAACCTACTTTTTCACTAACTTCGTTTACCTTCGCTCCGTTCATTAGCAATTTCTTTGCATGTTCAATTCTCAATTTTGTGACATACTTTATGTATGACTCGCCCATTTGTTCCTTAAATAACACACTAAAATAGGTGCTACTCATATTTGAATGATCAGAAACTTCTTGGAGACTAAGCTCTTTATCGTAATTGGATTGAATAAAACGAAGTGCACGCTCAATAGCGATATGTTTAGGCTCGACCTGATTATTCTTCACGCATTGAAAAATTTGTTCCATTTGCTGTTGAAACCAATAACATAAATCGACCGTGGAGTGTAGGTTGGCAACTTCCATATGCGGCAAATATCCTTTATTCCAAAGACTTTCTTTAGCCACTTCCATACTTAGGTAAATAAGTCTAAGCATTTTTCCTTTTACTACTTCAGGATCTAATTTCTGTTCTATCATCGAACAATTAAATTCCTCTATTTTTTGAAAAAAAGTCTCACGTTCAAGCATGCGGAGACTACGTAGAAGTGATTGTTTTCTTTGTGTAAGTTCCTTTTCCGTTAATACCTTACACTCAAGTTCGAAAGCGGATGCCTTAACCATTACATTTTTCAACTCCTTATCCATAGAATTTTACAGAGATTGAATAAAAACGGGTTAAATCGATTTCTGGAATAGTCAAAATCATTTTGGAGGATAACTACTAGATGTTTATTAAAGAAGAACAGTAGGAGATAGATTTCATTTTTCTATACTTTCATTTTACTAAGTTTTTCAAAATTATGAAAACGCTATCTTTTTGGTTGATGTCTGCTTTTTTTAGGACGAAACAAAAAAAGAGACCACAACCGTCTAATCGACAGGCTGTGATCCCTTCTTGTGATTTATTTCTTATTGGGTTTACCACCTTCAAAAGATAAACGATCCATTCGAAGATCTGGTGAATGGAACACGACATATACTGTGTTTGGCCCCTTCGGCAATTTTCCTTCTAGATCAACAGTCACATCTGTGTAGCCCAACTCATTTACAGGAACCCCTGCATTCTCGATGGTGTATGAGTTCTTTCCTGTTTTCGGTACTTCAAATTCTGCAAAAGGTTCGCTAGTAACAGATCCCGAGTGCAAAGTGATTTTTCCTCCTGTCACATCGGAAGCAACACTAGCCGTTACTTGTTTTGAACCTGTTAATACTACTTTTGGTAGAGCTATCCATGAACCATTTTGTTTCGATCGAACGGCATGATATTCTCCAACAACCTTTTCTGCCTTTAAACTTTCAGCTGTTCTTGCTTTGGAGACTTCATGATAAACAACTTCATTTGATGCAAAGGAGTGGTCGAACACATTAAAAGGCTTATTGGTTGGCAAAGCCGCAAGTGACTCCCCATCAATGGCAATTGTACTTTCTGCTTTTACATCTTCAGAAGAAGATCCTATCATCAATAGATAGTTTCCTTCCTCTACAAGGAAATCCCCTGCATTTACATCCCAAACAGCTAAGTCCTGAGGATCGACCTTGAGTGTAACTTTCTTTGTCTCACCAGCTTGCAAGGACACTTTCTCAAAAGCTACGAGTTGTTTTTGAGGAGCATATTCCCCGTAAGCAGATTTTTTATTTTTGGCGTACAACTGAACAACCTCAGAAGTATTTACTTTGCCTTCATTTTTCACCTGTACGGATACCTCAAAAGAAGACTTTTCACTAGCCTTTTTCGGTGCTTTAAAGCCACTATACGTAAAGTTACTATATGATAATCCGTAACCAAATGGGTATGTGACCGGAGCTTTTGTATACATATAGGTTAATTCTTGTTCAATTGGATCGGCGTTTGTCATATCCAATGTAAATCTTGGATCAATATCCTCCAATGTTATGCTTGTATTTCCTTCTGGAATGGAATACTTACTGATTTCTGGGAAGCTAGCCATATCTGCATACCATGTTGAAGAAAGACGACCTGTTGGAGCATAGTCCCCGTATAGTACTTGAGCCAATGCATGTGAATCATACTGACCTCCATATGGTTGATAAACAATGGCTGATACGTTCGGGTTATTTTGAATAGGTTCCATTCCTACTGGGAAGCTAGACTTTACAACAACAACCGTCTTTTTCCCTTCCGCAGCAAAAGCAGCCGACACTTTCTCAACCAACTCGTAATCCGCATCTCCCATATTTAAGTCAGAGCGGTCATTTCCTTCTCCCGCACTATGGCGTGGAATGGCACCTACAAACACAACAGCATAGTCATCCGTTTTCGCACGGTTTACCGCTTCAGCTCCTACTTCTTTTACGACGGTTTGTTCAAACTTCACATCATCATTTCGATTGGTTACATTTTCAGCGTTTCCAATGGTTGATGCTGCAGTTTTTAATTTTCCATCAGTGTCTGTTGTAATCACTCTTCCATTTGAATAATACCAGTTGGTGAAATCACCTGAGAATCCTGTTCTGTATCCACTTGCCACAAGGGATACGGTCTGATCTGCATTTTCCTCCACTCGGATGGTTGGTGGAATCGCACTTGTATTTCCTAACATTTGGGCAAGATCCCAGTCATTATTGGTTAAGTTTAATGCCGTTGCATTTGTATTTTCAACAGATGCATTAGCAGCTGTAGGTGACGTTAACCATTTTCCGTTTAATACCGAACGTAGGCTATACCCTTTTTGGCCCCAATCATACACTTCAAATAATTGAGCAGGGTTATTCCTATCTAATGGTTCAGTTGTAGTTACAAGCTGAGAGCCCTTTGTTATATCAGCTGCACTCTCGTCGGCTGTAACTGTCTGTCCGTTAAGCTTTGATTTTAATGACACTACTTCTACCGCTGGGTCGTATGAAACATTATTGGAACCATTCGCCTTGATAATGGCTAATAGTGGTGAGATTCCAGAGTTGTCAATGTTTGGTGTTGTTCTTGCTGAGTAGGTGGTTTTAAACCTTGAATCTGCATACACACCTGAAACGGACGCTTTCTTGTTTTTCTCGAGAGGCAGTACTCCATCATTCTTTAGAAGAACGATACTTTCTTGAGCAGCCCTTAACGCAACTTCTTGATGTTCAGGATCACTATATGTAGCTAGTTCTTCCCTAACATCTTTCGCCTCTTCGGCAAACGGATAGTTCTTCGGAATTCCGTTTTCATCTACTTCATTAAAAATACCCACTCGAACCATTTGATTCACATGCGGTCGAGCTGCATCGATTAAATCCTCTTTTGTTACACCGTATTTCCCTTCTTCAACTGCGTCAACTACAGCGGCCACATCGTCTAATGCATTTTGAGGATTTGGCCCAGGACGTCCGGCATTCGCATCAGCTAAAATCATTAAGATGGTTGCAGCTGTTCGATCTGTTGCATATTGAGTGTCATAACCATTTCCTTGCGCATTTGCTCCAAAAACGTGGGCATCTCCATTAAAATCTGGAGAGCTGTACACACCGTATTTAGAATGATTATTAGCATGAATTTGATAAGGTGAAAGGATATTCGGGATTCCATTCGTACGTCCAAATGAAGTCATGACCCCTGCAACCGAACCAGAGCTTAGTGCTTTCAAAGGACTTTTCGTCTGATATTCGAAAATAGATCTAGCACCAGCACTATTATTAGCCGTTTGACGGAACCACTGTGCATTATATACGGAGTAATGCTTCGTCCCAACAGCTGCACGCATCCAAAATCCATCTTCACTCTTTTCTTGATCTGTTCCACTCAGACCTGCAGCCATATTATCGATCATCGTAGAAGCCATGTGAACATCTTCAGAAAACCCTTCATCAAAACGACCGCTTAACGGATGAATACGCATATCGCTCACAACCGTAAAGGCAACAGTCGCAGAAGGATCTGTTCCACCGTGAATATTTGACTCCCCTTGCTTCACTTTTAAGGTACTAATTTTTTCACTTCCTACTACTTTACCAATATCCGTAAGAAGTTCTTTGTTCCAGGTTTGTCCCATTCCTACTAACGCAGGGAAATCAGTTGATACCCCCTGAACATTATCTGCAGCTGATAGAGCACCAGGGATCACCTTGCCTTTATTGGCTCCACGCTGTAAGGTGTAATGGTTTCTTGAACCAGTTGCATAAACGGCCGGTCCTTCTAGACCGGTGTATTCAAAATAAGCATCAACATATTCTTCTAGGTGGTCTGGAACTCCGTCAAACAGCGGCATCCCATCAAATACCCCACCCACTTGATGTTTAAATACGATTTTCTCTTCTGCTTGTTTTTCTGGAGCTTTAAACCCAACCATACTCGCGGTTAACGAAGTAATAAGCAATACGGACAGCGACTTTCTCCCAATTCTGGAAAGACGGGATTTTTTCAACACAGCACATCCTCTCAGATATTTTTAAGCGCTTTCACACTTGAAGGGACCGGTCTCCTATAAAAATAGTTTAATCTCTATCTACCATTCAACGATAGTGAGTGATTTTTACGATTGTGTACACATTTTTAAGACAGAGTAAAGTGGATTCATTTTATTTATCATCCTTGATAGGATTTTCCTAATTTTTACTCTGTTAAATGAACAGTATACTTAAAGTATGTCTTTGACCGTAGTGATGTTTTTTTAGATCGAGGTGATTTGGTTGGTTTTAAAAATTGTATTTATCATTACTTTAGGATTTCAGACCGTTATTAATATGACGAGACCTGTCATCACGTTATATGCCTCAGAGCTTGGAGCTTCTCCCCTTGAAATAGGTATCCTTACGGCAGCCTTTGCCTTGTTTCCGCTCCTATTTGCGATTCAAGCTGGTAAACTAGCGGATAAACTCGGAGATCGCATTCCTGTTTTTATCGGATTATTTTCCATTATTGTGGGGATGGCTATTCCATTCTCTTTTCCTAGCATGTGGGCCTTGTTTGTGAGCCAGTTTTTTGTAGGCATCGGAAGTGTATTTATCCCTGTTTCCTTACAGAATGTTCTTGGAAATAGTGCAACAAAGGAGAATCGGGACCACTACTTTAGTATGCTTGGCATGGCAGTAGCAACTGGTGCATTAATCGGACCTATCATCGGGGGATTTGTTACGGAGCATATATCTTATTCGTTTTCTTTTCTGCTTTCCATGCTTATTGGAATCGTCCCAGTGATTTTCACTTTTTTCCTGCCAGTCATGAAAAGGCAAGGTTCTGCTAATCATTATGGAATGCTTTCTTCTATCAAGCTATTACAAAATCCATTATTACAAAAAGCCCTATTTTCAAGTGCGCTAGTATTGTACTCAAGAGATATTTTTGTTGCGTATTTTCCTTTGTATGCGAAAAGCTTCCATATGTCTGACTCGACCATCGGAATCATTATAGCTGTCCAAGGATTAGCGATGATTATTGTGCGCGTATTTTTACCGAAATTAATAGATGTGTTGGGTAGAGACAGGGTCCTGCTTATCTCTATCATTGTTGCTGGAACCTCATTTCTTCTTATGCCTTTTTCAGAGAATATGATTTTTATGGGCATTTTGAGCTCTCTTATGGGATTGGGCTTGGGTTGTGGTCAACCTCTATCCATGACTACGACGTATAATGCGTCGCCTAAATCAAGGACCGGAGAAGTTCTCGGACTACGATTAACAACGAATCGCCTATCACAGCTGATTGCTCCTCTATTATTTGGAGTGATTGGTGCCTCGGCTGGTATCATGTCGGTATTTTTAGTTAGTGGCGTTTTCTTAGTTTCGGGGACATTTTGGATTCGACAGGAGAAGGTAAAGCTTTCAGAGGTAAAAGAAAATTAAACAGATAAAGCAGACACTGTATTGTTAAAGAGTTCCGTTTTGAAGTGCTTTTCTTAAAATATGTACGAAATGACAGAATGGTATCTAATATTTACGAGGCAGATCATAATTGGTGAGTTTCTTTATTATGAATACAAAAACAAAATTTATTTAAAACCTCACTTACCTGTGATACGGTTCACCCTAATGCATCAAAATGAGGTTTTTCGTGGATTTTTAGATTAAACTCACACCTTTATAAAGTAAGATGTTTTGTCCCTTAATCGAGTAACAGCAAAAGTAAACTAAGCGGAGAATTTCCGGTTAGTTGCAGAATGGAGCCTTGTTTTGGGGTAAATAAGGGGAGTTTTTCCGCTAAAGCAAAGCAAAATCTCCTATTTTCGTATTTTTCGAGCCAATAGGCGGAATCTCTCCGTCTATTTAAGCCTTTTTTAAAAAGAATTTCTAATTAAGCGGAATTTCTCCGTCTATTGATCAGCTCGAATTCTTAATCTGATCCCCAACCGATAAGTGCGGGACCCTCTTGAACCTAGATGTGGAAAACAGCAACTTTTTATCGACCGCTTATCAAGATCAATAAAATCGGTACTCAAAACGGCACTGCAAATGACATAAGTTTTGACCCTCTTTTTAATTGTACAATACTTATTGTCCGCCTTAATAATGAGTCAATTGCTAGGTCAATTGTAGAAACGCTAATAAATATAAGAAAGACGTATCCCAATTCTTGTATATTTTAATTAGAGAGTACCCGAAAACGGAACCCTTTACTGTATTGTGCTCTGCTTATTTTCATTTACTTGAAACTCAAAAAGAAATTCCCCATATTATCTTAGTTTTCGGTAAAAATAAGACGATGACTCTGTCGATAAAAAGTGAACGTTGTCGTATGGCCATTTTCAGTAGTTTTTGCCTTGAAAAATTACTAGTAATACTAAAATAATCCTTTTTAAAATCTCTGAAAATTCACACTTTAATTGGTAAAATCGTTTACGGAAGCGTTACCAAAAATGATTTAGCGCCATTTTATGGGGGGATAAAAGATGTTAAAAAAGATGAGGAAACGAAGAAGACAATTAACTTCCATTGCACTAGCAACAGGTATTGCTTTATCCGGATTAAGTTTTCAAACAGGCGTATTTGCTGCAGAGCAAGGAGCTCCGAAGACGGAACAAATAAACCAAAACGAGGTGCCACAATTAGTAGACAAAGCCTCCATTGATGCTGTTATCGCGGCTATGACCGTAGAGGAAAAAGCTAAACTTGTCGTAGGGGTGGGCATGCCTGGAATGACAATACCGAAACTTCCGGTTCAAGGTGCGGTTGGAGGAACACCTGCGATTGAAAGATTAGGAATTCCTGCTATGTATTATGCAGATGGACCGGCTGGGTTGAGAATTAGTCCCACTCGTCCAGGAGAGTCAAAAACGTATTACACTACTGCCTTTCCAATTGCTACCTCGTTAGCATCGACCTGGGATACGAATGTGGTGAATAAGGTTGGGCAAGCGCAAGGGAATGAAGTAAAGGAATATGGTGTCGATGTCTTGCTAGCACCTGCTCTAAACCTTCACCGTAACATATTAACCGGAAGAAACTTTGAATATTTTTCTGAGGATCCGTTGATTTCTGGTAAGATGACTGCTGCTTTGGTTAATGGTGTCCAATCAAATGGTGTTGGTGCTACCATCAAACACTATGCAGCCAATAATCAGGAAACCAATCGTTTTACCATTGATACAATCGTCTCAGAAAGAGCTTTAAGAGAGTTATATTTGAAAGGCTTTGAGATTGCTGTAAAGGAATCTCATCCGAAAGCGGTCATGAGCTCTTATAATCTGCTAAATGGGACACCAGCATCTCAAAACTCAGAATTGCTGACAACTGTCTTAAGAGGAGACTGGGGCTACGATGGCTATGTGATGACTGACTGGTTTGCTGGAACTGATCCTGTTGCCCAGATGAGAGCAGGAAATGATCAAATTATGCCTGGTTTCCCTCAAAGCTCCGAACGAATTGCTAATGCTGTAAAAGACGGAAGCTTAGACGAAAAGCTATTGGATCGAAATGTGAAGAATATCTTAAACTTCGTCGTCGAATCTCCTAGCTTTAAAAACTATAACCATTCTGACAATCCAGACCTGCAAGCCCATGCCGCAGTGGCTCGTCAGGCGGCAGCAGATGGAATGGTTTTATTAAAGAATGATCAAAAGGCACTTCCACTTAAGAAAGAAAACAAAGTGGCGCTATTTGGTACCGCACAGATTGAAACGGTGAAAGGTGGAACGGGTAGTGGAGATGTAAACGCAGCCTATACCGTGTCTATTATAGACGGATTAAAGCATGCAGGATATTCACTCCACGAAGACCTTGTGAATCAATATAGCAACTATATTAGTGTGTTAAGACAAATGGAACAATACAAAATTAAGCCGAGTCCATGGGGTGAGGACTTTGGAAAAGAAATACCTGTCATTCCTGAGATGGTGTTAGATACGAACCAGATTAAAACAATCGAGGATGAATCCGATATTGGTGTCATTGTGATTGGAAGAAATTCTGGTGAAGGTGTGGATCGTCAAAATGTAAAAGGTGATTACCTTCTAACAGATACGGAAAAAGCGATGATTCAAAACGTCTCAAAAGCATATCATGATGCTGGAAAGAAAGTGGCAGTTGTTCTGAATATTGGTGGACCTGTTGAAATAGCAAGTTGGAGAGATCAAGTAGATTCCATCCTTCTAGCATGGCAACCAGGACAGGAAGCAGGAGATGCGGTAGCCGATGTATTAACTGGAGCGGTGAATCCTTCTGGGAAACTCGCAACCACCTTCCCTGTGAAATATGAGGATGTTCCTTCATCTGAAAACTTCCCTGGTACACCAGCAGAGAACCCTACTCAGGTTGTCTATGAGGAAGACATTTATGTTGGTTATCGCTATTACTCAACCTTTGATGTCAAACCTGCCTATGAGTTTGGATATGGTTTGTCTTATACAAACTTTGATTACAGTAATATTCGAGTGAATCAGGGAGGTAAATTTAAAGATCAAATTACCGTATTTGCCAATATAAAGAATATAGGGAAAGTCTCAGGTAAAGAAGCGGTTCAAGCGTATGTCTCTGCTCCAGATGGTAAGCTAGAAAAACCTGAAATTGAATTAAAGGCATTCGGAAAAACAAAAGAATTAAAGCCAAATCAAACTGAACTGTTAAAGTTTGAATTGAATGCAAAAGACCTCGCTTCCTTTGATGAAGAGAAAAATCAATGGATCGTAGAAAAAGGCGTTTACACAGTGAAGGTCGGTGCTTCTTCAGAGAATATTAAAGGGACAGCAACATTCAAAGTCGATAAAGATATTATTGTAGAAGAAGTGAGTAATTCGTTAGTGCCAGAGGTTGAAATTGATAGACTAACTAAAAAGTAAGGGACAAACGCCAATATCGAATCAGGATATTGGCGTTTTTTATTGGTCCTGACATAAGAAGAGATTCTTATATTCTTTTGGTGTTAAGGACATATACTTTTTAAATTCCTCAAGGAGGGATTTTAACGTTTTTATTATAACGAACCAAGCTTCGTTGTAGAAAGCGCTGCTGCCTCATTAGCAATTTGAGTATATCTTTCTAATTGGTCTCTTGTTTTCGGCAAGCCATGAGTATGAAATTCAACTAAGAGGGCTGCCAAGAACGCATCACCAGCTCCTGTTGTGTCCACCACCTTCACATCCATCGCAGGAACACTTACCACAATTTTTTCATGTAAAGCAACTGCTCCTTCTTTTCCTCTCGTGATAAATACAAAAGGAATATTCATGGTTGATATGCTTTCTAGTCCTTGCTCCAATGTGTCCGATCTGGTTAAGAACAATAATTCATCCTCTGCCATCTTTACGATATCTGTCCTTTTCATGTAAGAAAGAATGGTTTTTCTGCATTGCTCTTCACTTTCCCAACGTTTCAATCGGATGTTGGTGTCAAAAGCTACTTGCATATTCATCTCCCAAGCAAAAGCAAGAGCTTGATCCGTCGTTTTTCTTGCTACCGGGTGAAAAAGAGTGCCCGAGCCAAAGTAGAAAACTTTACTTTGGATAAACGGCTGTTTATTAAGTTCTACTGCTGTGAGCCAGTCATCAGGTGTTTCATTCACATAGGAATGAAAATAACGGTCGCCTTGTTCATTTTCATGAATAAATACAGAACACATCTTTTTTGTCTTGCTAAAGGTACTATACGATATATCTACATTCTCTCTTCTTAATTCTTCTGCCACAAACTGGCTCAATTCATCCTCACCTAGTTTACACAAATAAACGGAAGGGATCTCTTGCCTCTTTACTGCAACTGCTACATTAACCGTAGCCCCACCTAAAAAGCGCTGATAATTTGTATTTGTAAGACCAGTAGCAACAAAATCTACAATTGCTTCTCCCAATGAAATAATTCCTTGTTTGTTCAAATAGATGCCTCCTCTACAAGACTCTTTTAGGCATCATATCACAAACAGGATAATAGGAAATAGCCTAGTTAGCATTCATTAACTAGGCTTAAAGTAAAAATATATCCTTTTATCTTGTAGTCGTTTATACCTTAAACTTCCCCACTACTTCTTCTAGATCACTAGACATTTTTGATAAGTTCTCCGCAGAAGCGGCAATTTCCTCCATTGATGCTAACTGTTGTTCAGATGCCGCGGCGACCATCTGTGAACTGTTTGAAGCCTCTTTGGAAATGTTTGAGAGTTCATCAATTATATTCGTTACTTGTTCAGCTCCAGCAGTCATTTGTTGAGAAGAAGCTGCTACTTCTTGAATTTGGTTAGCTACCTCTCTAATAGAATGTAAGATTGCATGAAAGGCAAGACTCGCCTCATTAACTACATGGATTCCCTGATTTACCTCATTAATTCCTTTATTAGTAGATTCTACTGCAAGTGATGTATTTAATTGAATAGAAGAAATTAGAGTCTTGATCTTCGCTGCTGAATCCTTGGATTGCTCCGCTAGTTTTCTTACTTCGTCAGCCACTACCGCAAATCCCTTTCCAGATTCCCCAGCTCGTGCGGCTTCAATAGCTGCGTTAAGAGCTAAAAGATTGGTTTGATCGGCTATAGCTGTAATCACTTCCACAATCTGCCCTACCTGATTAGATAATTCCCCTAGCTCTTGAACCTTAGCACCTGCATCCGCTACTGTGCTCTGTATGGTTTCCATTTGCTTAAGGGTTTTGGTAATAACCAAGTTTCCATTCTCCGCTTTTTCCGAAGTCCCACGAGTTGACTCTTCCACACTTTGAGAAGAATTTGCTACTTTCTGAATACCCATTGTAATTTCGCTTAAAGCCGTTAAGCTTTCCTGTGTACTCACTACTTGTTTATCAGCCCCAGCAGCAATTTCTTGGATCGACATGGTAATTTGGTTGGTTGCCTCTGAGTTTTGCTCGGAGCTTGAGTACAGTTCTTCAGAAGATGCTGCAACTTCTGATGTCGTCTTTTGCACATGTTTGATAATCTGTTGTATATTTCCAATCATCGTATTAAACGCATTAGAGAGTTTTCCAAATTCATCTTTACTGTTAATGAAGAGTCTAGCAGTTAAGTCCCCTTCATTGCTTGAAAGCTCGACTAATTTATTAACCACTATGTGAAGTGGCTTTGTAATCATTCGAGAAATCATTAATGAAACCACTATGCTTAATATAATGGATATGAAAATAACTATTATACTGATCGTTGATCTTTGTTCAATTACTTGCATTCCATCCTGTACTGCTGTTTCCATGATTTCCTCTTGTATCTTTTCAAAATCCTCAAGATTTCTTGAGAAAATCTCTCTAACTTCTTGATAATCACCATTATGAATTTCTAATGTTTTTTCACGATCCGTCCCAGCCAACTCCATCATCTGACTCTCTAAATCAATCAGTTCCTGGTTATTATCATCTATTTCTTTAAATATTTTAACTGCTCGTTCATCGTTAATTAATTTTCTTACGGATGTTATATCATTATTGATTTTTTCAGCATACTCATTATACAACTTTAGCTGTGTCTCACTTTGAGGATCAATAATAATACCCTTTATAGCATCAGCAAGCATTAAATCTTCAAAGCGGATATCTTGCGCTAAATTTAATTTAACTACCTCTTTCTCAGCAAGGTTTTTATAGGAATCCCCTATGCTTTGTAATGAATAGTAAAGCACTAAAAACCCTACAGTGGTGAATACCAACACTGTAGAAAAACCTATTAATAATTTATTTCTGATACTCATACTCTTCTCCTTTATATGTTTTACTATTCTTATCGGTGAATAGTTATACATATTTACCAATGTGTATTTGTTAATTATTTCATATAAAAATACCTTGCGAAACCGCAAGGTATTCTCCTACCTTTGGGACATCAACGTTGATAGCGCCAGCCGCCCAATTGAGTTATATCTTCCCCTTTTAGCATCTCATTTGCCTCACACACAAACCCAGGTACTTCCGTTCCGTCTTCAAGTTGAACTTTTCCCATGCCCAGAGGAGCTGGGATGAGTAAGGTAAATTTACCGAATTCTGAAACAGGCATTTCCCAAAGCTCAAGCTCAATAGAAGCTCCGTCATGATTGGAGCGTATAAGTCCCGGCTTTGCCGGTATGGTATCCAGTTTCACTAGTTTGTAGGTTGGAGCTGTTTTTGCTTCTTTAACAAACGTAGCCTGATGTTCTACCATTTGCTTCTCAAGAGGAAAGCCTCTCATGTGCAACCCACACACCGCTACTAGCGTTGTCGTTTTTTTTGGTTCTGTTTGTTTATTATTTAGCATGAGATCGGCTAGCCCAAGGATGAAATGCTCATTTTGATTTGTTGAGAAAAATGTTATCCCAAATGGTAGGTTCTCTTCAGCATCCAGGGTTGGGATATTAATAGCACTCAGATCTAAAAGATTGCAATGATTCGTGTATAAGCCCATCGCACTGTTAGTCGCAATTGGGTTGCTTCGTACCTCATCTCTTGTCCATGTGCCCCCAGAGGTAGGCATCACCAACACTCCATCTTTAAACTGCTGGTGAGCCTTTTGCTTGAATGCTTGTAATTTATGCATTGCTTGAAAAACGGATGCCGCATCATATTCTGGCTTTGCCCCTGAACGCAAAACGGCCTCAGTTACAGGAAATGCAACACCTTTATTCTCCGAAATGAATGCACCTAAGTCGGACCATCGTTCTGCTACCCATGGACCATCGTATAAAACGCTAGCTGCCTCTGATAAGTAGCCTCCATCAATGTACTCAATAGGAATATTTAGTTTTTCTAATCCTACAATAGCCGCTTTCCAAGCATTTTCATACTTATCTGCGAACGGACCAAAAAAGCTTGGTGGCTCCTTCATTAAATAGATTTTTTCAGGTAACACATTTGCCTGGCGGTTGATATTTTTTGACCATGGATCACACTTATCTAACCCTCTTACCACTTGGTCAACCATCTCTACATCCGACAAGTCGTTTGCAAACACCGTAACACAATCCAAACTCGCACAAGCGGGAACTACCCCTTTCGTTGGCCATGCACCGAGACTTGGCTTAAATCCTATCAATCGATTAAGCGCAGCTGGTACACGTCCGGAGCCTGCCGTATCCGTTCCAAGCGCAAAGGCTACTTGACCTCTGGCAACTGAAACAGCTGAACCTGAACTAGACCCTCCACTAATTAATTCTGGATTCAGAGCGTTCTTTGTTTCGCCATATGGACTTCTAGTTCCGACAAGTCCGGTAGCGAATTGATCGAGATTTGCTTTTCCAACCGGGATGGCCCCAGCGTCGATCAGTCGTCTTACTACTGTCGCATGTTCTACAGGAGTATAAGCAAACTCCGCACAACCCGCTGTTGTTGGTACACCCGCTAGGTCAATATTATCTTTAATCGCAAAGGGGATGCCCCAGAGAGGAGCTTTCTCTGGGTCCATTTTTTTCAAGTTATCTAAGTAAGGCTGGATCCATTCCATCGATGGTGGTGTGATCCAAATATTCATCTCTTTGTCTGCTTCACTTCGTTGGATAATCTCTTGAATCAGCTTTTCTGGTGTTAATTCGTTAGACTTATATTTTTCTCTTAGATTATGAATGGATAGTAGCTTTGGCGTGTTCATCGTTTTCATTGGCTATCCCCCCCTTTTCTTTTGTAATGGAGACAAACAGTTGTCCCGCATGAACTTCATCACCTGGCGATACGTGGACAGATTGAATACGTCCATCAAACGGAGCATGTTGAGGAAATTCCATCTTCATACTCTCCTCAATCATTAATACGTCGCCTTCCTTTACCACATCACCAGGAGAAACCAGCACTTTCCAGACGCTGCCTGGCATCGTACAACGAACCGCTTCTACTCCTTTTGGCAATTCTTCTTCAACCGTTTCAGACACGGATTGTTCCGAAATATACTCAGCAAGACCTAGCTCTTTCCAGCTCTCACGCTCCGCCTTAAAGGCTGCTTCCTGCGTTTGGCGGAACTCTTCCGCACTCTCTTTAATCGAATCTAAAAACGCTAAGTACTCTCCAAGGTTAAAGGTTGTGTTGGTAATATCTACTTCAAAACGACCTCTTAGGAAATCTTCTCTCATCACTGTAAGCTCTTCTGTACTGACAGGATAAAATTGAATTTGGTCAAAGAAACGTAGTAACCATGGCTTTTGCTCTGTAAAACTTTTCGTTTCCCTAACTCGATTCCAAACTTGAACCGTCCGTCCAACAAACTGGTAGCCACCAGGTCCCTCCATTCCATAGATACACATATAGGCGCCACCAATTCCAACGGCATTTTCCGGTGTCCATGTTCGAGCGGGATTATATTTTGTTGTTACCAATCGATGTCTTGGATCGATGGGAGTTGCTACAGGTGCACCCAAGTATACATCGCCAAGACCAAGAACCAAATAGCTCGCATCAAAGACGGTTTTCTTCACATCCTCTATCTGCTCTAAACCATTCACTCTTCTGATAAATTCCAAGTTACTTGGACACCAAGGCGCATCAGGTCGGACATTTTTTTGATAACGATCGATGGCAAGCTGAGTGGCTGGATCATCCCATGAAAGAGGAAGTCGAACCACACGGGACGGTACTTCAATCTCCTCTAACGGTGGTAACTCTCGGTTAATTCCTTCCATTAATGCACAAATAGCTAAAGTTGATATTTGGCCTGCATCAAAATGGACTTGTAGAGAACGAATCCCTGGCGTTAAATCTAAAACCGGAATATCTTCACGAGCTTGAATCGCATCCATCAATGCATGAATTTGAAAACGGAGCAAGAGATCTAACTCCATATCTCCATACTCAATGAGAATATGTTCATCTCCCGCTGCACGAATCGTCATTGGAAAATGACTTTCATTATTTTGAACAAGTATCGGATAACTTGGTGATAACAGCTTCATTTCTCCTGGCAATGTAGGAACTGGATAATCTCCTATATTTTCTAAAAACAATTCTTGTGACTTTCTTAGTTGCTCTGCCTCTTCTAAAGTTAAAAGCTGAAAGCGAACCTTGTCACCAGCATGAAGCTGGCCTAACTTCCAAAACTCGGCTGATGCGGTTGTCACTGGACAAACAAATCCCCCAAGACTCGGACCATCAGGGCCCAGTAAGATCGGCATATCTCCAGTTAAATCTAATGTCCCTATCGCATACGCGTTGTCGTGAATATTAGAAGGATGTAAGCCCGCTTCTCCTCCGTCTTCTCTAGCCCAAAGTGGAGCCGGCCCAATTAAACGTACACCTGTACGAGAGCTATTAAAATGAACTTCCCAGCTTGTTTCTGTCAACTGCGTCAAATACTCTGGCAATAAAAACTCTTCTGTACAATGTGGACCGGGAATAACACCTATTGTCCATTCTTTTGTTAATACAGGCTGTTGTGTAATGACAAGCTCTTTATCAGGAGGTGTTGCACAAGGATGAACACGCAACACATCTCCTGTACGAAGTGCGCGCCCACCGTGTCCACCAAACCCTCCAAGTGTAAAGGTTGAAGCACTCCCTAAATAGAGGGGCATATCGAACCCACCCGCCACTAGTAAATAAGTGCGCATTCCTTGTGTAGCTTCACCAAATGAAAGAATTTGCCCGCGCTTGGCAGTGACCACCTGGTAGGTCGGAACAGGAAGATCATCCAAAGTCGCTTTCATATCTGAGCCGGTTAAGCAAAAAACAATATCTCCACGGAAACGGTAAGAGCCCCCACGTAACGTTAGCTCTAGTCCAGCAGCATGAGAGTCATTCCCTAGCAACTGATTTCCGATTCGGAAAGAGAATGGATCCATCGGTCCACAAGGAGGGACTCCTACATCCCAGTGCCCCACCCGTCCTGGCCAATCTTGCACCGTCGTTTGGATCCCACCATCGAGTACTTCAATGGCACATTCCGCTGGCGAAAATTCCTTTAACATTTGAGTATGCACATGTCCAGAGCGGCATTCTTCTTCCTCTAATAGGGACTGTATATACTGTAAGTTGGTGGTCACACCATAGAGCCTAGTATCCTGTAGCGCTTGACTTAGCTGATTGATGGCTTCTTCACGAGTGTTTGCATGAACAATTATTTTGGCAAGCATGGGGTCATACAAAGAGGTAACGCTCAAACCATCTCTAACCCACGTTTCAATCCGAGCATCCTCTGAAAAGCGAACTTGATCCAACTGACCACCGCTCGGACGAAAATCATTCAGACAGTCTTCTGCATAAATTCGAGCTTGAATACTATGCCCTTTCGGAGCGCCGTACAAAGTATTTAGATCACGAAGCTCACCAGCCGCTTCACGAACCATCCACTCGACTAAATCAAGACCTAACACTTCTTCGGTCACACCGTGTTCTACCTGAAGCCTGGTATTCACTTCAAGAAAGTAAAACTTTTCCGCTTCCGGGTCATACAAATATTCGACCGTTCCTGCACTTCTGTATCCCACTTCCTCAGCCAATCGTTTTGAAGCAGCTAGCATTTCCTCACGAACTGCTGAAGATAAACATGGAGCTGGACTTTCTTCTACCACCTTTTGATTACGGCGCTGAATGGAGCAATCACGTTCTCCTAATGCAACCACTTCACCGTACTCATTGCCAAAGATTTGAACCTCTACGTGGCGTGCTTTTTGAATATATTTTTCTAAAAAGACTCCTCCGTTGTTAAAATTCGTTTCTGCTAGGCGACAGACTGAATCGAAGGCATCCTTTAGCGCAGACTCATCTGCACAAACACGCATTCCAATTCCTCCACCTCCTGCTGTACTTTTAAGCATAACAGGATAACCAATTCGTTCGGCTTCCGCAACGGCGGTTTCTACTTTCGTTATTAAGGTGGTACCTGGTAAAAGAGGAACTCCTGCTTTCACCGCAATTTCACGTGCTGAATGCTTTAATCCAAACAGCTCCATTTGCTCAGGAGTAGGACCAATAAAAGTGATTCCATGTTTCTGACAAGCACGCGCGAAATCAGCATTTTCACTAAGGAACCCATAGCCTGGATGAATGGCTTCCGCTCCTGTTTCAAGTGCCGTTTTTAAAATGAGTTCGGCATTGAGATAGCTATCTTTTGCCACACCTTCACCAATTAATACGGCTTCATCCGCTTGATCAACATGAAGGCTATCTTGGTCTGCTTTTGTATACACCGCAACCGATGAAATGTTTAGTTTTTTTAGCGTTCTTTCAATTCGAACCGCAATTGCTCCACGGTTTGCAATAAGGACTTTATTGAACATGGTTGGAGCTCCTCTCTATGTTATTTATCCCAGATTAGTAGTTGAATAGGTGTTGGATTATAAGCGTTACAAGGATTATTTAATTGTGGACAGTTGCTAATAAGGACAAGCGTTCGACTGACTGCTTTCATTTCTACATAATATCCTGGAGCGGATACACCATCTTCAAAGGTTAATCCACCTTCTGGAGTCACAGGAACATTCATAAAGAAGTTCACGTTTGGTGCTAAATCTCGTTTGTTAAATTGGCTTCCATACTTTGATAGTTGAAGCATAAACGTATCTCGACAGTTATGCATCGGAAGCGTGTCATGAGCATAACGAACGGTGTTACTTTGTGCGGAACAAGCACCACCAAGCGTATCGTGGCGTCCACATGTATCGGCAACAATCTCAACTAGTTCTTTTCCTGACTCGGATACTAGAACGGAACCCGTCGTTAAATACACATTGCCTTGGCGTTGGATTGTATTGATCGCACTATAATGGTCCATTGGATGATCCGCATCGTAAAATAGGGTGTCTGCCGCCTGGTTTCCCTCTAGATCCACTATTCTTAACACCTGTCCTGGTTCAAGAATTTTGGTCCACCCTTCTCCAGCAGGAACGATATAGTTATCAATTGCTTCATCTACCTGTCTTTCACTAACTTTATATTGTAAAGTGGCCATTAGTTTGTTCCTCCTTTTGTTAGTAAACAATAGTCCCATGTGTTCTCAAATGCACGACGATTTTCCGGACGATGGTTCACACAAACATCGTTCTCTTCTACAGGAGCTGCATCAGTGATCGTGATCTCGACAGGAACAGAGGGATAATTGGAACTAGCGTCCAGCGGATTTGGCGTGTTTGATACGATCATCAGAACGTCCATCTCTGTTCTCAGTGTAATGGTGTCCCCTTTTTTGGAATGACCTGGCTTGAAATGAAGTGAACCATCTTCCTTGCAAAATACTTTCGAAAATAAATTAACAACGGGGATTAGATCTCTGTTTGTTAATCCATTTCGGAACAATTCAACCGCAAAGTTTTCTTCCCCACTTCGATACCAATCATTTCTTTGTTCTTGATAGGTGGTCTTCCCATATCGTTCGTCGATCATTAGGCGTGTGGCATAACCTGATATCGTGTCATGCCAGCCTAGAGAATCATCAATCATACTAGCTAATACTCTTCCATTGTCACTCATCAAGACATTTCCAGTCGTTAAGTGAGCGGTATGCTGAGCCTTTAATGTATCCGGCATATTGTAGCGTTCGGATGTGTCATCTGCGTTATATAAAAGGAGAGAAAGATTGGCTCCATCACCGAGAGTCGTAAAGGTTAGTTGTTTTCCACTTTTTATTTTTGTTGACCATTTTCCACCAGCAGGAATTAATTTCGTTAGTATCTTACTCATCATTTAGCCTCCTTTAAAATAAAAACGGATAAAAGCCTAGGAGATCATTCATCTCCCAGGCTTTTATCCTTCCGTGTATACAGCAGATGCTGTACGCTCTCTCTCGGACCTGACGTTATTAACCGGAACCCTAGAAAGCTTTTTCGTTTCCAACAGAATGTGGAAACCTGTATGTTGTTGTACTTAGTATAACTATCAGAAAAGATAGATAACAATGAATGTGTCAGACTATCTAACAATGTTTTTCTTAATTGCTGTTTGTTGAAAAGACAAAGCCATTTTACGTTCCTTAGCTTTTGTCCATTCCGTCTTCAAGAAGAGATAAGTAAATCCGACAGCAACCCAGATGACTCCCGCTGTTAACGTATGTTTATCAAGCAAGGTTAACAGCCAGCCTATAAAACTTGCCCCGACAAGTGGGAAAATTAGATAAATACAAGTGTCTTTTAGGGAGCGTTTTTTCATTTTCACATAGTAATGTGCAATCACTGATAGATTCACAAATATAAATGCGGTTAAGGCACCGAAGCTTACAAACATGACAGCCGTATCTAGACTAATAAACACCGCAGACAATGAAATAAACGCAATCAAAATGATATTAGCAAAAGGTGTTTTGTATTTAGGATGTATGCTTGTAAATATTTTTCCAGGAAGAATGGATTCCTTACCAAGTGCATATAAAAATCGGCTCACACTTGTTACAGAGGAAACACCCTGTGTAAAGGTTGCAATCATAAGAACCATAATAAATAGAGAACTCAATAAATTGCTACCAACTAATTGAACGAGATTATAGGCTGCATTATCAGGATTGGTAAAAGTAAAATCCGGATAGGCAAGTTGAGTCAAATATGAAATTGCCGTGTACATCGTTACCGCTATGATCACAATAAGAAAGATTGCTTTTGGTATCGTCTTTTTTGCATCGATCGTTTCTTCTGCCATCGTTGTCACTGCGTCAAAACCGAGGAAGCAAAAACAGATGAGTGCTGCGCCGGAAAAAACAGCACTTAAAGCAATATGTTCGCCGAAGAAAGGTGTTAAAGAGAAGAGTGAACCAGTACCTGTTCCACCTGCTAAAAGATCCTTTGCGACGAGAATACAAAAGATAACAATAAACCCGATTTGAACAAGTACCGACAACCCACTCACACGAGCAGCAGATTTTATACCAACGATATTAACGATGGCCAAGATGATATTCATGAAGATAATCCAAACAAAAACAGGTATAGAAGGAAATTCTGTATGCATGAAGATACCAAATGTAAGAATTGCAATGATAGGAGAGAAAAGATAATCCAAAAGAAGAGCCCAACCAACAAGAAAGCCTGCCATGGGATGAACTGCCCTCTTCGTATACGTATAGGCAGAACCTGAGACCGGGTAAGCCTTAACCATTAAACTGTAGCTATAAGCTGTGAAAAAGATCGCAATAAATGCCGTTACATAGGCAGCCGCCATCATTCCACTTGATGCCTCATAAGCAACTCCGTATACGGTAAAGAAAATCATCGGTGTCATCCAAGCAAGTCCCATAAATACAACTTGATGCAACTTTAGTGATTTTACTAATCCTGTTCCTTTGTTCATTCTCTAACACCTTCTTTTTTGGATTTCGTGTTATAAAAAAACAAAAGCCCAGGAGAATTTTACAGAAAAATTCTCCCGGGCTTTTGTCCCTCCGTGTCTACAGTTATACTGTACGCTCTCTCTCGGACCAGACATTTTCCAACCGGAACCCTAGAGAGCCATTTTTGTCCCCACTAACGAGAACCTGTATGCTTTTATACTCTGAAGTATAGACGTGTAAAAGCAGGGGTTCAAGGAACATGTCAGATTATATGACATAGAAAAAAGCTACCCAAAATACGGTAGCTTTCAAGGGATCCAATTTTATCATCCAAAACGGTAGTAAACTAATACAATCGTTGCTAGTACAAACAAGAAATTTAAAAATACAAAGATAAATTGATCCAGTTTGGTTTTATGCCATTTGATCGGTGGATTATAGAAAGATACCCCTTCAATGATAAAGATGATTAAAACAATATGAATCATAAAGTGACCGATAATTTCTGTAAAACCAAACAACATGGTTGTCATAATAAAGATAACCGTAACTACAAGACCTAACACTCGGTTTAAAATACCTACCACAAGTAAATAACCTACGATAAATTCAATGAATGCAGCCATCACAATAAAAGTAGCTGGTGCAAAACCAAATGTTGGAACGTGATGGTTCACAATAATGTCCATCGACATACTTGGATACACCCATTTTTCAACGGCCACCCAGCATAGAGATAACCCTGTTCCTAAATATAAAAATGGGAATCCTACATTTTCTAGTTTTGTTTTTCCTACAAGTAAAACTCCAATAATGGCGATATAAAAGCTGTAATCAAGCATGTAGAAAATACCATGTTCGGCAGTAATATAAACAAATAATCCTAAAAGAATAGCTGAACCGACTTTTGTTGCTATATGATGTGGAATCAATAAGAATCCAACACTTACCCAAGCAATAATGGATACCATCTGACTTACTTGTAGTTCGGGTGCAAATAACGTTCCATTGATAATTTGTAAAATAAGAGCGATGGCAGTTCCATATTTTAGCAAATGTCTTGAATATTTTCTGAGACTTGATAATTTGCCATCCCAAACCTTAATTTGCTTCCATTCAGCAAACCTTGGAATAAGTAATGTGAGTACCCCTAAAACAACCGCGGCAAGTAGTGCTAAAGATATAAAAAACGGCGATAATATATTTTCAATGGTTTCTTTTTGCGGCGCTATATCTGTGAACCACTTCACATGTGCTTGTGCAAAATATGGGGTTAAAATAGCTCCAATTAATGTTGTAAAGAAAAAGATTTTCTTCATTATTAGTCCTCCTTGCGAATAACACTATTAACATATTATTAATATACTTTACCGATGATGGTTTGGGTGATAGGAATATTGAACTTTTTGTGAATAAAATCACAATCCATAAATAAGAAGGAATACCCAGAAACCTAACACACCTTGATAACGTAAATACCTTTGTAAATCGTCGTTTTAAAGGAGGATATATGAAAAAGAAAAATCCTGTTATTTTTATTATCATCTGTTTACTAAGTATTATTCTTTTTGTTTCCGGATGCAGCAACTCAGAGGCAAGTCATTCTAAGGAAACTCAAAAAGAAGAAAACAAATACGATAAGCTCGTAAAAGAAAAGAACAAAGAACTCGATCTTCAGCCCATTGAGCTAACTTCATATAGCACGGAAGCAGGAGTCACATTAAAAAAACCCACTTATAAAGAATTCGCCGTCAATCAAAAAGTGATCGTAGAAGGAGCAATCGAGAAGTTTTCAGAGATCAAGTCTGACTATGTTTGGATCAAGGTTCGAGCTAATGAAGAGGGACCTGCTGGAATGGAGCAGGAATATTACGCACCGATTAAGGAAGGAAAGTTTAAGCAAGAGATTTCCCTTTTTAATGGAGAAGGCCAGTATGAAGTAAAAGTGCAGGTGCCTAGCTTAGATCGTGAAGACTATTATTATGAAACAGCATCTTTTACGGTTCATAACGTGAACCCTGACATTGAACGTGATGTTACGTATTCTCCTTTTGGTCAAGAAGCAGAAATACTACTGAATCTTGATCACGGATATGTGACGGAAAAAGAAATTTTTGCATTAAGTGGAGCTGCAGGAACATTATCCGATAACGACACCATCATGATTAAACTAACCAAAGACTCGGATTCCTGGACTCATGTATTGCCGATTGTGGATGGTCAATTTTCCTTTGATGTCCCCCTTTTATATGGAAAAGGCATACATGAACTCGAAGTTCTAGTCCCTGATGAAGAGCGAGAAAAATATTATCAGCCAGCAACCAAAATACTTATTAATAATGAATCTGATCGAACCATGCTACCGATTGATTTTTCAAGTACTTACCTAGAACGAGGTGTCACACTCCAGTATCCACAATTTGGCGGACTCGAATCAGATGGCCTTTTTACGATTAAAGGAACAATTGACCCGAAAGCTTCATTTGGACCCGAAACCACACATATTTATGTGACAACGAAAAAAGGGGAAGACGAAGCACTAGACGTGATTCCTGTAGAAGATTTCTCATTTGATGATTCCTTCTACTTGCGATTTGGATCGGGAACATATGAAGTCATGCTTAGCGTCCCTGAAATCAAGGAAGAGAATAGTGATCGATTTCGATATTTCGGATTTGCCAAATTTGAGGTAGAGTCTACTTCTGAAGATAAGCGAGATTTACTACCATCACGTGGGGTTGAGTCCGATGCTCCAGAAATTAAAGAGTTAGCTGGGCAGTTAACAAACGGTTTAACCACTGACAGGGAAAAAGCAGAAGCCATTTACAAATATGTAGCAAGCAATATCTCCTATGATGTTGAAAAGTACGAAACGAAGAACTATAACTGGGATGATAGTGCCTTAAAAACACTAGAGTTACGGAAGGGGATTTGTCAGGACTACGCTTACCTAACCATTGCCTTATTAAGAGCGAGCAATGTAGAAGCACGATTAATTGAAGGAAATGCCTTTGGAGGATTTTGGCCACAAAAGCATGCTTGGGTTGAGGCAAAGGTTGATGGAAACTGGCTCACCATGGATCCGACCTGGGGCGCGGGTTATATCAAAGACAACGCATTCGTCGCACAGTACACAGCAGAGTACTTTGATCCAAATCCAACAGAATTTGAAAAATCTCATAAGCGTACTGGAGTATCTTATTAACAAGGAAGCACCAGAATTTTCTGGTGCTTGTTCGTGTTACTTTCTCTCAATTAATCCTAGTCCAAGACCTACTGGATCCACTATGTAAGCAAGATAAAACTCTTCAAACTCCATCTTGTCCCTAACCACTAATGCGCCATTTGCAGTTGCTTTAGTAATTGCTTCCTCAATCGAGTCCACCTCTAATTGCAAGCGAATACCGTGAGGATAGTCATGCGGTCCCTTTGCAATTCCACCGTTTATTCCCGATTGCTGATCTTTGGTGGTCGTGACTGTTTGATAATCCCAATGAGGCTCTGAAATCTCCCAACCAAAAACTGTAGAATAAAAACTAGCAGCCTTTTTGGGATCCTGACTATTTAATTCGAATCCTACTAATTTTCCCACTAACTCCACCCCTTTGTCATTTACTTACATTTTAATATAAATTCACCAATTATCATCAAGTTAATTTGGGCTAGCGTCCTTATGAAGGTCGTTTATCTAAATTTTTCTGAGCTAACGTCCTTCATCCACCTAATGAAGAACGTTTCCTTTCATATTACCTGAGCTAACGTCCTTCATCCCCTTTATGAAGTCCGTTTCCTCCCATATTACCTGGGCTAACGTCCTTCATCCCCTTTATGAAGAACGTTTCCTCCCATATTACCTGAGCTAACGTCCTTCATTCACTTTATGAAGTACGTTTCTTTCCATATTGCCTGAGCTAACGTCTTTCATTCACTTTATGAAGAACGTTTCTTTCCATATTGCCTGAGCTAACGTCTTTCATTCACTTTATGAAGAACGTTCCTTCCATATTACCTGAGCTAACGTCCTTCATCCCCTTTATGACGAGCGTTTCTTTCCATATTACCTGAGCTAACGTCCTTCATCCCCTTTATGAAGAACGTTTCCTTCCATATTGCCTGAGCTAACGTCCTTCATGCACCTTATGAAGAACGTTTCCTTCCATATTACCTGGGCTAACGTCCTTCATTCACTTTATGAAGAGCGTTTCCTTCCATTTTTCCCGAGTTAACGACCTTCATTGACACTATTAAAATCGCCATCTCGGGATTTTAATATCGTTCTCCAATAATTAAAAATCTCCTGTTGATAAATTTGTTCCACCTTCCTTGCAAACGAATCAGCAGAGTATTCACATGCGGCTTCCTCTCTTGCATGATGGCTCAATCGACGAGGCAGCTCTTCCTGACTCAGCATTAGGCGAAGTTTTTCATCGAACTCATCAAAGCTTGAATATTGCCACCCATTTACCCCATCTGTAATCACATCATCTAAACAGCTATCCTTCCGGCAAAGGGCAGGCACTCCATTGGCTAATGCCTCCACATACGTCAGTCCTTGTGTTTCACTATTTGATGCACTAACAAACACATCTCCGAGTTGGTAATAAGCAGAAATTTCCGTCGGACAGATCATTCCCACAAATATTACATGATTACGAATTCCCAATGTTTTTGCGTATTGCTCTAGGTTCTCCCGATTGGGTCCATCACCCACAATCAGTAGGGTCACATTCTTTTGCTCTGTTTTTGATAGATAAAATAGTATTTCCTCAAGGTTCTTTTCCTTTGCTAATCGGCCAACCGATAAAAGAACCTTATAATGTTTAGGGATACCCATCTCCATACGAAGAGTTTGCTTTTCATGGTCATCGATGGGTCTGGTTATTTTAGCTAAATTGATCCCTGTAGGCACCACCTGAATGGGTCGAGTCACTCCATATTCGAGCAAAATGGAGCGAACTTTATTCGTAGGAGCTATCACACAGTGTGTGTGGTTTAAGACTTTTCTGGTAAAAAGTGCAACCATGGCTCTGCCCCACTTTTTGTTGGGAGAAAAATAATGCGTATAGTCCTCGTAAACCGTGTGATAGGTATGCACAATCGGAATCCTTAGTTTCCTAGCCATTTGTCGCGCCATTAAAAAGGTACTGAATTCACAGTGAGAGTGAATAATATCCGGCTGCCAGTCAACCAACTCATCAAGAAATTCTGCATCCGTGCGCCAAGCAAATCTTGCGCCAGGGTACAACTTACCCGCTCCAAGTGAGCTAATATAAGTAACATGGTCCTGCGTATACGAACGTTTTGTCATAGATAGAGTTAGGATTCTCACCTCATGACCTAGTTCTCTTAGTTCTTTTTCCAAAGTCATAACAGACGTGACTACCCCATTTATGACAGGCGCGTAGCACTCTGTTGTTAGTAAAATTTTCATATTTAGCCACCTTTGCTCGTTTTTTCATACGGACAAACTTGAGTCTAAATAAAATAAAAAAACACCTTTCATACTATCCATTTAGTATAAAAGAGTGTTTTAAACAAGACTTTGGAGAATTGTTAAATATACTTAAAGATTGTATAAAAAAGAGAGCCCTATTGAAGGACCCTCAAATTTCTTGATTATTACTTGATATCGCCTTTTGGACAGCACGTATTATTCCACCATATCCCGTACATCGACAAAGGTTCCCAGATAGAGCTTCCTGGATTTGC
Organism: Robertmurraya beringensis; assembly: GCF_042433785.1. Lineage (NCBI taxonomy): Bacteria > Bacillati > Bacillota > Bacilli > Caryophanales > Bacillaceae > Robertmurraya > Robertmurraya beringensis. The sequence goes on from NZ_JBHLUU010000110.1 coordinate 27,754, forward strand.
TCGTCTGATGGAGAAGGGTTTGTAGCTAACAAGGCATTTACCGCCATCACCATTCCCGGTGTGCAATAACCACATTGAAAACCACCCTCTTCTAAAAATGCACGTTGAATAGGATCCAGTTCTTCTCCTGCTAATCCTTCAATCGTCACGATAGAAGCGCCGTTTGCCTGATAAGCCATCACTAGGCATGAGTTCACTAACTGATTGTTCATTTGAACCGCACAAGCTCCGCAACGGCCAACTTCACACGAAATTTTCGTACCTGTGAAATTTAATTCCTCCCTCAAAATGGTAACAAGCCTTTTCGTGGGGGGAACCTGTAATACAACATTGCTTCCATTAATGGTTAAAGAGAGCTCCATTTGGGGAGGAGACATGATTTCTGTTTGTTCTTTCATATCCAGCGCTTCTCCCCTCTAGTAGACATTTGCTCTAGTAAAAACTCCCTTGATACAGGTAGTTTGTTAACCCAACACCCCGTTGCATCATGGATCGCCTTCACAATCGCTGGAGCAACGGCAATGGTACCAATCTCACCCACTCCACGCGGACCATATAAATCTCCCTCTTGAAGCTTCTCGATCGCTTCCACATTCATGACAAACGGCACATCTTGAATAGTAGGGATTAGATACGTATCAAAATTATCATTTACGTATGCTCCATTTTCCATCTTTGCTTCTTCCATCAAACTGTAGCCTAGCGCCATAATCCCTCCTCCTTCAATTTGTCCCTGATAACCTAGCAAGCTAACAACAGGACCAGCCGCAATTGCTTGATCTAAATCAAGCACCTTTACCTTCCCTGTTAAAAGGTCAACCTCTACCCGTGCTAACACAGAAGAAAACGCATATAAGAAATGACTTCCATCTACAACCGCATCAGGACTTACGGGAAAGTTAAAGGAAGTTTCTACTTTTAATAATGGTTCATTGAGAGTTTTTTCAGCTAATTCAGCATACGAGACACATAGATTGCCATCATTGAGCCAAACTCCATTCGGTCCCATATTCAGTTCAGCAACGGGTATACCGGTTACACTCGATGCCCTTTCCAATATCTCGCCTCGAAAAGTCTCCTTCATTCTTTGAATGGAATTCCACACCATACTTGTTGCACGAGAGGCTGTGGACGATCCCGATATTGGTACGGAGCCTGTGTCTCCGACAACAATACGAATATCATCTTCCTTGCACTTAAACTCTTCCATAACTAACGTCTCAATCACAGCTAACAAGCCTTGCCCACACTCTTCGAAGCCAAAAGCAGCTTCTATTTTTCCCTCTTTAGTAAAAGAAAGTCGTCCACCTGCTGGATCGATTCGACCGACACCTAATCCTCCACCATGAATGGAAATGGCCACTCCAGTTCCTATTACCTTCCACGGATCTGGCAAATGACTTTCGTTTGTAGTTTCAACCACTTTTTCCTTTATTGCCTCTAAGACATCTTTAGCACCACTTGTAGGAGCGATTTTTTGTCCTAAAGGTCCAGGACTATCCACTTGTCTCAAATTTTTTTCGCGAAATTCAATAGGATCCATCTTCAATTTTTTTGCTAAACGATCGATTTGTCCTTCGAGTGCGAACGTCACCTGATTCCCACCAAATCCTCTAAATTCACCTGCCACACCGTTATTTGTGAAAACGGACAAACCTTCTATTTCTATGTTCGGAATGATGTAAGGACCAGGTGCATGCTCTACAGCAAAATCCAAAACAGCGGGACCTAGTGTGGCATAAGCTCCTGTATCCGCTAAAATCCTTACCTTATGTGAGAGGATTTTTCCCGAATTATCCACACCGGTTTTCATCGTTATTTTCATCGGGTGGCGCTTTAGCCCAGCCCGAACCGATTCTCTTCTCGTTTGATGAATTTTAACAGGACAGTTTGTTGCAAGTGCCAGCAAGGCTCCATACGGCTGTATATTTAATTCATCTTTCCCTCCAAACGATCCACCCATCGGACTCGATACAATCCGAATATCAGACTCATTCATATTTAAAATTCTTGATAGCTGATAACGATCTTTGAACCCATGCTGCGTACCAACATAGACCGTTAATTTTCCGTCAGCTTCAGGGACAATCACTCCACCTTCTGTCTCCATATAAGCATGCATTTGTCTTGGAAGTTCATAGGTTTCCTCTATAATATAGGAGCATGACTGAAATCCTTCCTCCACATCTCCTTTTGAATAATAGGCACGGTGGAGTAGATTTCCATCGGGATGAAGTTTTGGTGCATCAGGATGCAGGGCTTTTTCAGGATCAACAATGACCGGAAGCTTCTTATATTCCACCTGAATGAGTTGCAACGCTTCATCAGCTATTTCTATCGTGTCTGCGGCCACAGCTGCGATCGCATCCCCAACATACCGTACTCGATTCTCACATAGTACTGGCTGGTCAGGAAATATGAGTCCAAACCCGTTTAACCCTGGAACGTCCTCATAGGTGACAATCGCTCTTACCCCAGGAAGCTGCTTCGCCTGGTCAACGGAAATCGATTGTATTTCTGCATGAGGCTCCATACTTCTTAAGATTTTTCCATTTAGCATCCCTGGAAACGATAAGTCGGTTAAATATTTTAGTGCACCAGTTACTTTTCCAGGACCGTCAGGACGTATTTTCTTTTTCTTCGTTTCTATCACTATGAGCCCCCCTCCTTTATCTAGCTAACCCCTTGCAATCTCTGAAACGATCCAATTGGCGGCTACTGATTTTTTATAAGTTGCAGTAGAATAAGAATCTGTAGAAGGAGTAAATTCTTCTTCTATTTTTTCGAATATCTTCTGTAATTGATCGTTCGTCAGTGACGAACCTTCTAATAGTTTTTCAGATTGATATAATCGTTGAGGCTGAGTGGTACTACCACTTACAGCGAGTCGAACGGCTGATATCTCCCTTTTTTCATGAAGATGGAAGGTTCCTGCCACCGTCACAACACTCGGAGTAAACGCCTCACGATGACAAAGCTTCTTATAAAAAAACCGATTCGTTGGATCGTCTGGCACATAGGCAGAGATAATAAGCGATTGATTGTTACTTTTTATATAATCATATATCGGTTGATGTTGAACTGAGTTACCGTCATATACGGAAAGGTCGGCTTCCAATACAAGCAAGGCCGGAATAAGATCCCCAAACCCATTTGCGATGTTACCTCCGATCGTCGCTCTGTTTCGGACAGCGGGTGCCGCAATATTTCTGGCGGCCTCCACAAGAAGAGGATGGATGAGTTCCTTGTTTTGACGACAGAAATCCAAAGGAATGGCAGCACCTAGACGAGTATACGACTCGCCATTTACAAGTTCCTTTCCCCAGCCTTTCATCTCTTTAATACCATCTAAACTAATTAAATGAGAAGGAGCATAGAATCCTTTCGCCCAATGTGTTTGCATTAGAGTTCCACCTGCAATAAACGAAGCGGTTTCCCCTAACTTTTCCATTAGACCCCAAGCCTCCGCGAGTGAGGTAGGCATCCATACTTCCGTATCAATTAGTGAAGTGGTTCCTTGTCTAATCATCTCCATTCACCTCCAAGTACTCTTTCATAATCTTCTTTCGTATCAATATCATAAAAGTCACGAGCTTCTGAGAACTCTACAAACAATCCTTCTAATTCCTGAAAAATCTTTCTTGCCCCTACATCTCCCTGTAGTTTCATCAACTTAGGGATTACCCGTGGGGAAAAGATGACTGGTGGTCTAGGGGTTTCTTCGAAAGAGGCGGCAACAAAATCCCCCTGATGAGCATGATTATAAACAGTGATTAACTGTTCTATGATTGATCTAGACAAAAAAGGCTGATCACCTAGAAGAACCATGATTCCTTTTGGGTTCATACTCATGGCTGCATGTAAGCCACGTTGCAAGGAATGGGCCTGCCCTTTCTCTGCGTCATCACAAACCACAGGAGACCATTGACTAGAATAAGGAGAACAAAAGAGAGAGGGATCAATCCAGTCGAGGGAGTCTGCTATTTTTGAAACAACAAGGACATGTTCTAGGGAGGAAGATAATGCCGTTCGTAGGGCAGAGCTACCGATGGTACAAGTAGAGAGTGGAAGAGAAAGCTTGTTTCCCCCCATTCTGCTACTCTTACCCGCAGCAAGATATATGGCGATGATTCCATTTTTCATAAGTGATTCCCTCTTTGCTTTTTTTCCGTTGTTGCTGAATTAACTCAGCGACAATACTAACCGCAATTTCCTCGGGTCCCTCCGCTCCAATGGATAAACCAATTGGACTTTTCACGTGGGGTGGAATGATATTTCCTTCTAGCAATCGCTGTGTCCTGTTTTTAGACCCAAGTACACCTAAATACCTGATTTCTTTGGTAAGTAAGTATTGTAAATATTCTTTGTCTCTCTGAAAATTGTGTGAAACGACGATGGCAGAATCTGTAGGGAAAAAAGTTAATTTTTCTAAGCTCTCCATCGGAAATCCAACAATCAGTTGATCTGCCTTCGGAAACACTTCTTTATTGCATAACGCCGGACGCCAATCTGATACAATCACTGAAAATCCAGTTTTATTAGCTAAATCTACTAATGGAATAACATCCTCCCCTGCTCCGAAAATCATCAGTCGTGGTTTTGGTTCAAAGGTATGGGTATATATATTTGAAGCTAACTCGGTAGAAAAGAGTGTCCCGCTTTTTTGGGGCATCAAATGATAATTCTTTAACAGACTTTTGGCTGATAAAATATTGCTACCAGTCCAGCTTCCAAAGATTGTTCCATCATCGGTCATAAACAGGCAAGAGGATGCGGATAAATGTTCGTCTAGTTGTTTGATCATCGTTACTCTATTGCCAAGTTCGAGATGATTTTTTAAAATAATCAGATGTTCTAGAAGCTGATCGTCAATTGGTTCGAGTAAGACTGTAATGATTCCATTGCAGCCTGCCCCTTGCCCCCATGAAAGATCATCTTCCGCTTGCATATGATAAACAATGGTTTGGGGCTCACTTGTTCCAAACCATTCTTTTACTCGTAACTCGAGATCGGTTTCTAGACAGCCTGCACTGAGGATGCCAGTCCTTGATCCATTTTGATGGAACAACATCGATGTTCCTTCTTTTCTATAGGCGGAGCCCTCCACTCGGATGATCGTTGCAAGAACCCCCTCATTAGAAGTTGAAATCTTCTGTAGAATGTCATGGATTGCTTCCATCCGTGCCCCTCCTTGAATTTTCGTATAATTCAGTGTATTTATGAATCATACCAAATTAAAAAAGGGAAATGTATAATATTGTAAGGTAACCTGACATAGAAAGTTAAAATGGGGAAGCATTTGAAAACAAAGAAGATCTCTTGTTAAGAGCTGGGATACGAACTCTGGTTGCGCTTTCGGCTCTTGCTCCTGTCTGAATGAACCATTGATTCAGACTCAAGGCTTGTTTTCGGGCCCAGTGCTGTCTCAATTCACCTTTGATTCGGACTTTGGTGGCGCTTTCGGCTCTTGCTCCTGTCCGAATGAACCCTTGATTCGGACTCTACCATTGTTTTCAAGCCCAGTGCTGTCTCAATTCACCTTTGATTCGGACTTTGGTGGCGCTTTCGGCTCTTGCTCCTGTCCGAATGAACCCTTGATTCGGACTCTACCATTGTTTTCATGCCCAGTGCTGTCTCAATTCACCTTTGATTCGGACTTTGGTGGCGCTTTCGGCTCTTGCTCCTGTCCGAATGAACCCTTGATTCGGAATCTACCATTGTTTTCAAGCCCAGTGCTGTCTCAATCCACCCTTGATTCGGACTCAATAATAAATTTCAAGCACAATCCTGTCACAATCCACCTCTCACCCAGACAAAACCACCGTTCACATAACCTCTTTTGCGAAAATCAGCCACACAAAAAGGACTCGGATAAAAATCCAAGTCCACTCTTCCAAAATAACAACGAGCCAAACTAATTAGCCCGCTTATTCAATTCCGTATGATAAGTTGCTTCCGCATTCTTGCTGATGGACTTTCTTAGATTAAAGTAAATGTATACAGCCATTCCTGCCAGCACATAAAACGATCCGTAAAAGTATAGTTGGTTAAATGAAAGCCCAGATGCTAGTAGTCCAACGAGATAGGATCCAAATCCAATCCCCATATCAAATACAGATAAAAAGGTGGCGGTTGCCATGGCTCTGCGTTTCGGTGGTGCAGACTGTATGGCGATGGTTTGGAAGGTTGGAAACAAAGTGCCCCAACCAAGGCCAATAAAAGCAGCTGCAAGCAAAAAGATGAAACCTGATGATGCTTGACTCAGAATGAATAAACCAATGGAGAAAAGAACAATCCCAGGGAAGACAATGATATTTGCTCCAAATTGATCAAACCATCTTCCAGTAAAAGGACGCGACACTAAAAGAACAATAGCATAAACGACGAAGAAAAAGCTTGCGACATGTCCTAAATGGATCTCATTTGCATACACAGAGATGAATGAAATGATTGATGAATAGATAATGGCAAAGAAAGCACCCGTTATGGCAATCGGTAATGCGCTTTTCTCAAAGAGTGAACCTGTTGTAAACTTCGTCGGTCCCTTTGAAGCTTCTCTCTGCACCTTTGTTTTTGATAAAGAGAAACCTGCAACAAGTCCACCTAATGAAGCAACGAGAGCAATCATAAGCATCATGGTAATCCCACCACTTTGCATGGAAGTCAACCCGAGATAAGGACCAATGACCATTGCTAGTGCCGAGGACAAGATAAAGTACCCCATCCCTTCCCCTCTTCTTTTTTCAGGGATAATATCCGCTACGATTGAAACTGCAGCAGTCGTTGCCATCCCAAAGCTTAACCCGTGAACCAATCTTACGGTTAAAAGTTGTGGAACACTATTCGAAAAGAAATACAAAAGGGTGGTAGCAAGAAATAATACTAATGAAGTGATTAAAATGATTCTTCCGCCATATTTTTCGATTAGTTTTCCGGAAAACGGGCGAATAATAATCGCAGCTAGAAGAAATGCCGTAGTAAGTAAACCAGCTGAGGATTTCGATGCTCCTAAGTCGTTAACGATGTAAACGGGTAATGTTACTAAAAGAAAATAGAAGCTCATAAATAAAAAGAAATTGCTGGCTGAAACTGAAATAAAGTTTCTAGTCCACAATTTTGTTTGTTTAGTATCATCCAAGATGTTCACAACTCCCTATAATTTTTTTAACCATGTAGTCACCAGGACTCGCAGTTCCTTTTGATCATGTTCTGAAAGGCCGCTAACGATTTGATTATTCACATTCATAACGGCTTGCTCCCAAACCGGATAGCTCGTGATTGCTTTTTCGGAGAGTCCAATGTACTTTTTACGTCGGTCTTCCCCTTCCGCCTGCTCAACAAGCCCCAGCTTTTGAAGCTTCTGAATGGTTCTTGTCATTGGTGGAGCTTCAATGGCTAAATAATGGCATAGCTCCTTTTGGGTCATAGATCCTTTTTCCTTAAGCACAAATAAAACGGACCATTGAGAGCTGTAGATTTCAAACGGTTCTAAAGCCGCATTTACTCTTTTAGTCAGGTTCCTTGAAAGTTGGTGGATACTATGAAATAGTTCGTGATTCTCCTCCATATAAATACCTCTCCTTACCTATCATATAATTACAATATCACAAATTAGTTACCTAGGTAAGTAATTTACAATAAAAAGGGCACCCGCGAAAGACGAAGTGCCTGTTTGAATCGTTCATTTTTATAATTTATTAGCAAATTCTCCGAGCTTCTTTGAAAGTTTTTCAATTTCCTCAACCAAGGAAGAAATCTCATGAATGGACTGCGCTTGTTCATCACCAACTGTGGCAATTTTTTCAATCGATTTTCCCATATGGTTCGTTGCTTTTTGAATTTGTGAGGTGATTTCACTGACTTTTTGTGTGGACGATACGGTTTCTTTCGAAAATTTTCTAATCTCGTTTGCCACTACTTCAAATCCTTTACCATGCTGTCCTGCTCTAGCCGCTTCAATCGCTGCATTCAAACCGAGTAAGTTCGTCTGATCCGCAACTTTCTTGATCATTGACAAAACGACATCCGTTTCTTTCACATTCTCTCCTGCTTGGCTCGACTGTTCGAGGAGCTCCTTTGATAGTCGGACTAAGGATTCAGATCCTGTCGAAACTGCATTAATTTGTTCCGTAGCGAGCGACAAGGATTTAGATATTTTCTCAGCAATGGCTCTTAGTTCACTCTGTTTTCTAATTTGAACGGCTATGCCTCCAATGACCTTGTTATTCTCATCATGAAGGGGAAGAGCGGTACCTGTAAATTCAAATCCATAAAAATCTTTTGGTACTTCAGCTTGCAACCTTTTATTTTGTCGAATGGCCACGGAAAGGGGTTCTTCTCGATGAATTTTTTGTCCTACTTTAATGTTTAAATCAATATTATCACCTGGAAAATAGGCAATAAATTCTTCAAGATTACAGACAGCCATCGATAAATCAGCAGGAATGGCTGCTTTAAATACTGGGATGTATTCAACTAATTGTTGTAATGAGTTTATTTTATTCAAAACGTGCTCTCCTGTTCGTTTTCTTCTACTTTATAAATGGTATAATTACCTTATTAATGGAAATTCACCACTACTAGAATAAATCTAGTTACTTTTTTTTACAAGTGGTTATTTATATAAAACCTATTTTTATAGGTTTATTTAAAGGGGGAAAAAGATTGGCTCCAATTATTCAAGTAGAAGGAATTCAAAAACAATTCGATGCTCGGCCCGTCTTACATGATGTATCTTTCACCGTTAATAAAGGCGATATTGTTGGGTTGCTGGGACCCAATGGCAGTGGAAAGACAACCATCATTCGATTATTAAATGGTGTTATCGAAGCCACAGCGGGAAAGATACTCGTCAACAATTGGGATCCACATTCACAAGGTCATGAAATTCGAAAAATCAGCGGTATACTTACAGATGGTGCAGGTCTTTATCACGAAATGAGTGGTGTTGATAATCTTAGGTTTTTCGGAAAACTTTATGGAGTAAATGATGAAACGAGGATTCAACAATTACTCGAGGACTTTCAACTGGCCGACCATCAGCAGAAAAAAGTGGGTACCTATAGCACAGGAATGAAACGCAGATTAGGAATCATAAAAGCCATCTTACATAACCCGACCATCTTGTTCTTAGATGAACCAACCAATGGATTGGATCCAGAAGGTATTCAAATGGTTCTTCAGAATATTCATACACTAAACAAACAATACGGAACCACGATCTTCCTCTGCTCTCATATTCTGCACCTGATTGAAAGCGTTTGTACACAATATTTATTTTTGGATCATGGCACCATTATTGAGTCAGGTACCAAGTCAGAATTGGAAACAAAATACATCAAAGAAATCTCTGTAAAAATTGAAACAAATGCCGTAGTAAATGAATTAAATCCTCTTTATAAAGTGGTCAAACAGGACGGCTCTTACATCACCTTTATCCTGCAAACAAAAGAGCAACTTCCAAGATTATTAGAGGAGATATTGAAGAAGCAATTCTGGATTCACCATGTAGAGATTCAAAATAGAGATTTAGAGAGCTTGTATTTTCAGATTAGAGGTGTGAAAAATGAAGATAGATAGGCATGTAGTGTGGACAATAGCCATGAAAGATATTAAAGGCATAACAAGTAATAAACAAGTGCTCATCGGTCTAATTATCCTGCCGTTAATTTTTGCGGTCATTTTTCCTGCTGCATTTATTTTACTTATTCATTTTGTTTCTCTCACCTCTTCTGATATTGAGATCATGACAAACACTATTCTTTCTGGTCTGCCTAACGGCGGTATTAAAGATACGATTAACGCGTTACCATCCTTTAACCATCAAATCATTTATGTTGTCGTAAACTATTTGTTAGGTTCCATGTTTCTTCTTATTCCCGTAATCAATTCAATGATGATTGCTCTTAATAGTTTTGTTGGGGAAAAGGAGAGAGGCACCCTAGAGAGCTTGCTATTTGCACCAATCACAGTAAAAGAACTGTTTATAGGAAAGGTACTATCCGCTTTTGTGCCCACCATGGTGTTAACAATCGGCAGCTTTGTCCTGTTTGGTGTGATTACGACTGCTATTACATATCCAATCTTTAACGGTTTTATTTTTCCAAATACCAACTGGATATTACTCGTATTTTGGTTATCGCCCATCATTACATTATTTACGATCTTAATAGAAGTATTAGTGTCTGCAAGGTCAAAAAGCTTTCAGGAAGCTCAGCAAATTGGTGGACTGGTCATCCTTCCAATCGTTGGATTATTCGTTGGTCAAGCGACAGGAATGCTCATTATTAGCCCGATCATCCTTCTTTTGGTTGGCCTTTTCTTATTGATGATTAACGTGCTACTGCTCTTCCTAATATCTAAATACAATAACCGAAACACCTTATTTGAAAGCCAAGTGTAAAAAAAGAGAATAGGTACAGACATATGTACCTTTTCTTATTCAATTACTCCGGTTTCTGTAATTAACACTTTACTCGATACTTCAAAAGTAGCATTTGGATAGACTGCATTCCACTTTTCCGGATCAAAATTTCTTGTTTGAGTTTTTGCTAAAACGCCGATGCCAATGGGGTCGATACCTTTATCCCGAAAACGATTCAGTAACTCTTCTGTTCGTTTATTTATTTGCTCTTCCAATGACTTTCCAGCTAAATCGATGACCTTTGGATCAAGGGTTTCACCTGAAAATTCTCTTATATGAGCTTCTAGTTTGACACGCAGTTTTACCTTCGGCTGGGTTAAAGGGTCCTCAATTTCATACTTTCTTTTCGTGGTAATATTGTATGTAGTGACATAATCCTCCCCTACTTTAAAGGTATAGGAACCATTCCTAAAATTCTCCATAAGTGCTTTAAAAAAAAACATATCACTATCATTTAGATAATCTACAGCTTTATCTCCTTTGAATAAGGCAATTCCAATAATCTTCACTTTATTTCCTGTCAATTTCACATAGGGAAGAAAAGCATCCTTTACTTTTGAATAATACGAATACATAAATAAATGTAAGTTCGACCGGGGCAACTCTCGGTGCCTCATATTATGTTCGAATAAGGTATTTAAATACGCTCCTGTTCCAAGGTTTCCAAGATTCTTCTCCAATACCTCATCCGCTTTGCCATCAACAACAGCCATATATAAACGATCACCAATGGCCGCATCACGTTCAATTGTATCCGATATTTCGTATACTCCTCTTTCCGCTAATTCTTTACCGAATAGAACGACTTCAATCCCCCCATTTTCTAATGGGTCCGCTGATTTCATTTGTGATTGTCGGTTAATTTCTTTGCTTACTTTAGCCACACTCATAAAGGATTCATTGGATATACTTTTATCCGCTTTATAAACTGGGATCACAATGGTGCCTTTTACTTCTCCATCTTCTCTAGCATCATAGCCAACCGCACTCATAATATTGATATCATCGATGATTTTTTGCTCTACACAACCTGTTAGAAACATAAAGGAAATCAGTAAAAAAATAACTTTCCTCATGCGGATTTCCGCCCTTTCATACGATAAAAAATAATACTAAAAAGAAATAAAAAAGGAATATAACCATAAATTAAATAAAAACCTATTTCAGCAGTAAAATCACTTATCATTTCAATCTGCTCACGGGTTTTTAAAACACAACTACCTGCACAAACGAGTAATAATAGGACGACTAATAGGGTTCGTTGTTTCTTTTTAAAGACTCGTTTTGCCCCCCGGCTTGCAGACCACATTGCTAAACAAAGATTCGGTAAAATTACAAATAACCAAGAAGAAATGGCAACGTATTCAATTCGTTCAACAAATGGAAGTTGAACGATTTTTAACATGGTAAGTGTTGCCCATATATTTCTTATTAATTGTTCCTCTGAAAAGTAAGCAATACTTACGATCATAACGAGAAGATAAATAAAAATGGTCGATTCTGAACCTAAATGAGCCCATTTTTGCGACTTTTTAGGTTCTTTAAAAAATGGATAATAAAATAACAATGTCTCAAATCCTAACACACTTAAGCTTACATCTTTTGTCGATTTCAATATGTCTATCATGGAGTGATCGAAAATAGGCAGTAAATTTTCAAAAAACGCATACTTCAAGGGATAAAACAAGGAAAACAGTAGATATCCTGGCATTACAACTCCTAAAACGGCTATCCCTGTAACGGTCCGTAGGCCTCCATTGACTATGTAAAAAACAATGATCAATATCACAATCGAGAATAGGCTAATTCTAATTCCTGGAAACATCCATACCTGAACTACTTCTATATAAGACCTTAATATAGTCAGTGTTAATAAACAAAAGTATAAGACTAACAAAGTAGAAAAGGCCGAGCCTATCCATTTACCAAAAAAAGCTCGATGTACATCAGTAATATCTCCGTCTTGCTTATTTAGAATTTGATACATCATCCATATGACTACATGAACTCCGATTCCTCCTAAGATAAAAGACATCCACGCATCATTTCCGACTGCTTTCGTGAGCACTCGTTGGAAACCTAAGATTCCTACTCCTATTTGGATCGCTTGTACCAGGTAAAAAGAAAAAAATGGTGACACTTTTAATCGGTCTGGGATGGTAGTCACAAAGGAACAGCTCCTTTTAACGAACTATTCATCAATATCTCGATGAACTTTTTCATCTTTTGGTGAAAAGCGCTTTTTCTGTTCGGGATGATTGTGAACAGGTCTTCGACTTAGCTTGGAAAACGGCAGTCGAATAATCGTATCCTTTAAATCTCTAACCCTTGTTGGATAAAAGGGCTCTAAATATGGTCTCCCTAATGAGGTTAACTGCAATAAATGTCCTGCAAGAAATGAAAAACAGAGAACAATTCCAATTAAGCCCCAAGCATGTGCAAAGAATAAGAACGGAAATCTGATCAAACGTATTGTGTTACCGAATTGATAGGTTGGAGTGGTAAATGAAGCCAAGGCGGCCAAGGCAACCATAATTAACAAAACATTACTAGTTAACCCCGCTTCAACCGACGCAGTCCCGATAACGATCCCGCCTACGATACCAATGGTTTGACCTACCTTCGTTGGAAGTCTTGCTCCAGCTTCCCTGAGTAATTCAATGGTCAACTCAAGAAACAGAGCTTCTAATATCGGAGGTAAGGGAATCGCTCTTCTAGACGTAATTAATGTTGCCAGTAAATCCTTTGGAATTAATTCATAATGATACGTCAAAGTCGCGACGTATATAGGTGTAATCAATATAGAGAAGGCAATGGATGCAATTCTGACAATCCGAATGAAGGAAGCAGCATACCAATTTAATAAATAGTCCTCAAATGTAGAGATGGACTCATTAAACGTAGTAGGACCGATCAATGCATGTGGTGATCGATCGACTAATATGGCTAACTTGCCCTCAGCTAATGCGGTCGCCACCCGATCAGGTCTTTCCGTATCAAGAATTTGTGGAAAGGGGGATCGCTGGTTATCCGCAATAATTTGTGAAATATATGCTGTATCGCCAATCGCATCAAAATCGATTTCATTCAAACGCTGCTTGAGCGTATTTACATTTTCTTCATCTGCAATACCTTCTATATATAAGTAGGCCACTCCAGTATTTGATAAATCACCGATTGTAATTTTTTCAACTCTTAGGCTATCAATCGGCAATCTTTTTCGAATAAGGTAAATATTTGTATCTAACGATTCAACAAAAGATTCTTTCGGACCCACCACACTAAATTCAACTTCAGGTGGAGAAATGGACCGATTTTCATTTTTCATTGCAGGAATCAATACACCATGATGATCTGAATCTGTAAAGTAAATATACACATATCCTGAAGGAAGCTTCTCAGTCAGATCTTTTGGGCTAGTAACATCAATAATTTCCTCAATCGGAATCTTTGATTTTAGCTCCTCCAAGTCACTGATTTGTAGCAAATTCGGTAGGATATATTGATGAATTACTTCCGCATCCACGATACTTGAAAAATAGGAAATAACATACGGAACCTTGCCATGCTCTTTCTTATAAAACACAAAATCAGTTGATTTCCTTAGAGAATCAAACGCTTCCCTTATGGTCGTTATTTCTGGTTTTTTCTCAGATTTTTTGTTACTCCCTTTTTTCATCAAACTACTCACCGAACTTTCACAAAGTAAAAATTATGCTAGGATTATTATCCTTTAAGAGGGAAAAATTATACTTTCTTTACATAAAAAAGACGTAGAGAATAGGTTCTCTACGTCGGACCCGTTATTGTAAATTTCCTGATTTCGCCAGAATATTCCAGCTTTCACCGTGATCAGTAGTTTGGTAAATGTCATTATTAAAACTGACGAATGTGATTTCATGCTCGTTTTTTGGATTGATTGCTGCATACATGACAGCGTCTTCCTTCATCTTCGGCAAGGCAATTCCCTCTTCATTATCATCGGTTAAGTTTCTTATTACAAATGAAGGCTGACCATCATATTCACCGTACAGGAGGCTATTCTCTGTAAAATAAACAATTGTCCCCTGTGTTCCAGTTGTTAGTAACTCAAAGGATTCCCCCTGGTCTTTAGATAAGTAAATTCCGTCTTCACCCGCAGCAGCCAATATATTTTTATCTGTTGGATGTACAGCCAATCCGATGAGTTCTCCTTTTAAACCACTTGCTGCAACTTCCTTCCAATTAGCTCCCTCGTCTTCACTCACATAAAATGCATCAGCCTCCATAACGGAGTTTTTATGTGGACTCATCACAAAGATCTGATGATTGTTATAACCAACCGCCATCAGATGGAAATCCACTTCGGCTTCAAAGCCAAGACTTTGTAAGGTTTGACCATGATCCACACTTTTCATAATGCCAATCGGATTGGGCAGCTTTGAATCTGTTCCCGGATGACCGCTAGAATAAAAACCATCATTGGTGGCGTTAAAACCCATATAATCATTGTTTTCCCTCTTCGTTTTTAACCATGTTCCATTCTCATATATCTTTAACCCGTCATGTGCGGCAAAAAAGGGAGCCGCTTGTCCTCCCACATAACCCAGCCCGTGGATATGATCCATTTTTCCAATGAACGGTTCAAAAAAGTCATGTGATGCGAGCGAGGCTGACGTTGAATCTTCGGTTTCATCCTGTGAATCTGACCCCTGAGTTTCGGTTTGATTTGTTGATTCCTCTAGTTGTTCTGTCTCGTTTTCTTGGCTGCACGCTGTTAATATTAAAAGGCTAATTGCAGCCACTAGTAAAAATTTTTTCATCTGAAAAAGGTCCTCCTCCTTTTAATGTGAACCATGTCCTCCGCTTCCATCTGCTGGAGATATCTCTAACATACTATCAATCATTCCTTGTGTATCCATGGAAACTTCTTTTAAATTCGCTAAAATATAAGCGTGGTTGTATGGCCCCACGGTTGGGTCATCTGTAAACTTTGGTTGAAGAGCACCTAAATATTCATGTACTTCAGTTGTGGCTTCTCCATTCTCCAACCAAAGAAGTGGTGCATGCTTTCCTAAATGGGCAAAAGGTGCTCCAGCGATGGCAAACTCAGGTTGAGCTGTTGTTGTAAAAGCAAACCCATGTCCCGGCTCCGTCACACCCCAGCCAAAACCTGTTTTTTCATCCTTAAACTTAGCAAATGCAATGGATGCTTCCACTGGAGTTTCTCCATCAATACGAGTCACATTTCCATACTCTTGTAAGTTAGCAACAACCTCTTCAGAAATCACTTCTTCAGGTGCCAACACATACATATTTGCTTTATTTCCACGGGATTGTAATGCTTCCACAGTCGCTTGTGGGATGTCATCCTTTGAAACAAATAAAACAGGTTCTGGCATATGAGCAATCCAGTTTGAGGCAATCAGTGAGTATAACTTTGCATCGTCCTCAAGAGAAACGATAATCACACTTTGAGGTAACTCCCCAGCCGTTTCTGCATACTTCTTATCCACTGCTAATGCAAATTCAGCTGGATCGTTTCCGGTAATTTGCTCCACCTTATAATCTTCTAATGCGCCAAGAACCTTCTCGCTAGCATCTCCCATGACCATCACTTCTGTTCCATTGACATTTCCAGTTGGGCTCAGGCGATTAATTTCATGTAATGTTTCTTCAGAAAGCTCTTGATTGTAAAATAATACGGGCCCATTATTCGGATGGTGGATTAAATCCGAACCAGCAAGAGCGATTTGCCATTGGTCAGCAGGTGCTAAAATAACGGTTCCAGGTCGATTATCATTCCCTGTTGCTGGCCATATCGTTTGCGAAACCATAATGGCTGCTTCTTCCAATGTATCAGCATCCAGTCTCGTTACATTTTTCGTGCTTGTAACTAGAAGCTCACTCGTTACTTTACCATTAGTTTCGGTAACCTCCGTATGCTCTCCATGCTCACTTTCTGCTTCCTTTCCTTCTTCACCATTTGAGGTACAAGCAGCTAAAAATGTTAGTAGCAATATACTTATCATACTTGCAAATAGCTTTTTCATTTTTGGAACTCTCCTTTTTCTACAAATTCATAGTGGAAACAAGTTTTACTTTACCAATACTTTGTGCAGATTTTATGCATAAAGTTTGATCCTTTTTTGTCATCTCATAGTTTTGCCTTTTTTTCTCATTCATAAAGTAAGATTTCCATAGTTATTTTGATTACAATATAAGTATGACAGGAAAAGGAGCTTTCACTTTGAAAAAGCTATCAATCAAATTAGGTGCGATTTTCTTTTTATGTATTTTAGGACTTGAATCGTTTATGTTCTTCTTTCTTCACTCAGCTTTAGTCGAATCACGGATACAAGAAGAACTCAATGCCCTTCAAGCTCGCGGGAATTCTCACCGTGCCATTTTAGAGAACCATTTTACCCCAGATACGATTGCTCATGTTGCTTTAATGGAAACAGAATCCACGACAGATGTAGCGGTAACCGATGCTGACTTACAAATCCTTGGGTCCTCGAGTAAGAATAAACAGCTCATAGAAAACGTAAAGCTGCCTTCAAATGAGATTCCTCAAGGAGGACTCATTATCGAGAATGACTGGGAGACAGAACCATTCATTTCTACCGTTAGCTCGTTAGAAAATGAAGGAGAAATCATTGGCTATGTGTTCATGTTTCAAGACACAGAAACCGTCCATTCATTAATCAAGCGATTAAACCAGCATTTTGTCCTTGCTGGGTTCTTAACGGTTGCTCTAACGTTATTTATTATCGCTTTACTTTCGAAGGCAATCACCAAACCTCTTATTAAAATGAAGGATGCTACCTTTCAAATCAGCCAAGGTAACTACTCCATCTCTTTACCTGAAACAGGGAAAGATGAACTTGGCGATCTCGCAAAATCGATTGAATCACTAGCACATGATCTGACCTTTTTAACGCAAGAGAGAAATGACTTTCTGGCAAGCATATCGCATGAACTACGAACACCGATCACTTATATAAAAGGGTATACCGAAATTATCCTGAAACGGGATCTTTCTGAGGTAGAAAAACAGAACTATCTATCGATTATTCTTGAAGAAACGAACCGATTAAATGATTTAATCAAGCAATTATTCGACTTAGCCAAAATGGACCAAAATTCCTTTCTGATTGAAAAAACGGAAGTCAACCTAAAGGAGATTCTTGAAAAAGTGGAAGTCAAACTAGCCCCAGCATTTAAGGAGAGGGAAATGACTCTTCACATCACTTGCCAAAAGGATTTCTTTTTACATGCTGACCCAATTCGAATGGAACAGATTTTTTTAAACTTGTTGGATAATTCGATGAAATATTCTGGAGCTGGCGGGATAACAAACGTGTCGGTTGAACTAAAGAAAAGCCAGCTTTTTGTGACGATTCGTGATACTGGTAACGGCATTCCTGAAGAGGATTTACCACATATTTTTAATCGCTTTTACCGGGTAGATAAATCGCGGACTCGATTGCTAGGTGGGGCAGGTCTCGGGCTTTCCATTGTCAAAGAATTAGTAAATAAACATAATGGAACAATTACGGTGAAAAGCCAAATCCAAGAAGGAACGGAATTTCAAATGATGTTTAGGGGAGCGTGGAGTGATGAAAACGATCTTACTGGTGGACGATGAGCAACGAATGTTGGATTTATTAACCCTTTATCTAGAGCCAAAAGGGTACAAATGTGTACCACACACTTCTGCTTTAGAGGCACTTAACTATCTATTATCCTATCAGGTTGACCTCGTTCTTCTTGATATCATGATGCCTGAGATGGATGGTTGGACTCTTTGTGCAGAAATCAGGAAAAAATGGAATCTTCCTATTATCATGTTAACGGCACGCACAGATAAGACCGATGTGGTGAAGGGACTTGATATTGGAGCGGATGATTATATCTCGAAGCCATTTGATGAAGACGAACTACTTGCT
The DNA here is from genome assembly GCF_042433785.1 of Robertmurraya beringensis. NCBI lineage: Bacteria > Bacillati > Bacillota > Bacilli > Caryophanales > Bacillaceae > Robertmurraya > Robertmurraya beringensis. The sequence goes on from NZ_JBHLUU010000110.1 coordinate 46,108, forward strand.
CGAATTGGGGCAGTATTAAGAAGACAGAAGTCGACAAGCCCACTTCTAACGTTTAAAGGGCTCATATTAAATCTAGAATCCTTTGATCTGCATTATGAAAAAACACCGATTTCATTAACCCCAAAGGAATTTTCCATGATGGAGCTATTTTTAACTCATCCTAATCGGGTATTTACACGTGACCATTTAATCACCAGCATTTGGGGACATGGAGTCACCACTGAGGACAGAACGATTGACTCCCATGTCCGGAATCTCCGAGAAAAATTAAGAAAAGCCCATTTCCCTGCTGATGAGCACTTACAAACCGTTTGGGGAGTAGGGTATAAATGGCAGAACGGATAATGGACCCAATACTTTTTATTTTTGCAAGTGTGATTGGAAATGTGCTCATCGCTGTAGCAGGTGTTATTCCGAGTGCCTTTTTGACGGCAGCGAATATTTCAATCCTCGGTTTTGAGGTTGGGTTAGTTGTTTCTATTATTGGAGAAGCACTTGGAGCCATCGTGAGCTTTTGGCTATATAGAAAAGGATTTTCACAGGTGAAGGAGAAGGTGCAGGTCAAATGGAGATGGGTTCGACTCCTTCTAGACTGGTTGTATGAATCAAAAGGTCTTGAAGCTGTTGCCATCGTTCTTATGCTCCGGCTGTTGCCGTTTGTTCCATCTGGTTTCGTGACATTGACTGCTGCGATCGGCAAGATGAATATCGTCGCTTTTGGAATAGTGAGTACCCTTGGAAAAATCCCTTCTTTGTTTATCGAAGCTTATGGTGTTCACCAGGTTCTGAAATTTGACACCAACCTTCAACTCATCTTGGTCGCTGTTGTTATCATGTTATTTGTGATTGGTTTTTTCATAATAAAAACCACCCGTGATAACGGGTGGTTTTCTCTGCGGCTGAAAGCCTTTGTTACTGACCAAACCCTAAAGGGCTACTGAAGGGTTCGCCAAGTGTACTACTTCTACTGGCCAGACCTCAAAGGCCTTCTTCCCTTTTAACCTCGTTTCTTTTTCCTTACTTCTTCACCCGTGAATGGATCAATGTATTCCATCATTGTTAATTGTTCTGCGACTATATCATCTTGTATTTGATTACGTATATATTCTTCAATTACCTTTTTATTTCTTCCAACTGTATCTACATAATATCCTGTGCACCAAAATTTACGATTACCGTACTTGTATTTCAGGTTTGCATGTCGGTCAAATATCATTAAACTACTCTTTCCCTTTAAATAACCTACAAATGCAGATACACTTAGTTTTGGTGGGATGCTCACTAACATATGTACATGATCCTTACATGCTGTAGCTTCAATAATCTCTACACCTTTTCTTTCACATAATGTGCGTAGTATTTCTCCAATATCCTTTTTGATTTTCCCATAGATAATCTGTCTTCTATACTTTGGTGCAAAGACGATGTGATACTTACAATTCCAGGTAGTGTGTGCTAAACTATTATTGTCTTTAGACATGGGACTTCCTCCGTGCTGGTATTTTGGTTGGCGAACCAAAAATATTTTAGCACCATGGGGAAGTTTTTTTAATACCACGCTGAAAGCTTTTTGGAACCCCGGGCCTAGCCCGGGGTTTTCGTTTCCATAAAAAGGCGTCCCCGCGATTAATTCGAGGACGCTCTTATTATTGGAAAGCTACAACAGCGGAATGATCCACCTGATTTAATAATCTCTGAAAAATCAATTTCGATGACTTCGTAGCCATGGTGCCGGAGAGACTGGTTCACTCCGACATTTTTTGAATGACTAAATACCCTTTTGTTTCCAATCGAAAGAATATTGGTTCCAAGTGACTCCTGTTCCTTTGTTGACACTTCAATTAAGTTATATCTTGAGCGGAGATACTCCTCTTTTTCTTTCGGAAACTCCCCAGGATAAATGAGCGCCTCGGTTGGAGACAAGATATTGAAAATACAATCTAAATGAAGAAACTTATCACTAAAAGGCAGATCAATGATGTTGAAATCGGGGAGCAAGCTTTTAATATGCTGAATAGCTGCCTCAGTCGTGCGATTGCTTACTCCCATGTAAATGGTATCTTGGTCAATAAGCACGTCTCCACCTTCAATATGATCTTCAAAAAGGTCTTTATGCTGAATATCATGCTGGTTTAACCACTGAATAATGTTCTCCTCTTCCCCAACACGTGGCGGATGAGCCATTTTTGCAATAAAAATTTCTTCTCCCAGTGTGAATGCAATATCTCTCGTATACACCGCTTCCGTCATTCCTTCTTTAGGAGTGAGATACTCAACCTCCACTCCATAATCCCTTAGCGCACGAACAAACTCGCCATGCTGACTCATGGCCTTATCGATATGTATGGAAACCTTCTTCGTGTTTTGATTTTCTACATTTCTTATTTTCCCAGACCCCATGTATTTCGGGTGACAAACGATCATCTTTTTTAGCGGATCGTACTCTGTGTAGCAGGATGGTTTCATGGTTGTTTCAGCCTCCTTCCTATAGTTACTATCTCCCTTTATTGATGCCTGATTCGTTTAATGGTTTCTCTTACTTTGTTTTCCTAGATGAAATTTCGATAAAATTATTTTACCTATAACTGAAAAACACACCGGCTAATAATAAATTTCCCCTCTTCTTTTCAGTTGTTTGATTCCATATATTGATAGTAATTAGTTTCTCTACAGGGGGTTCGATATGAACGATAAAATTGTCATCATTACAGGGGCAAATTCGGGGATTGGCAAAGCAGCCGCATTAAAATTTGCGACAGAAGGATATCGAGTAATCATGGCTTGCCGCAATATGGAGAATAGTGCAGCCGTACAAAAAGAAATCATTAACACCACCAAAAATACCCATGTAGATCTGTTGAAGCTTGATATTTCTTCTTTTGATTCCATTCGTACATTTTGTGCAACTTTTAAAGATACATACCCACGCTTGGACATCCTGATCAATAATGCAGCCTACTTAAACCATGGTGAAAAAGAGTATAAACTTAGTCCTGAGCATATCGAATTGTCGTTCGCGACGAATACATTCGGTCCTTTTTTACTGACTCGTTTATTAGCGGATCACTTGGCAAAATCTCAGGACCCTAGGGTGCTTAATGCTTGTACAACAAACATCAAAAACTTCTTCAACCCTAATAGGAAAATCGAGTTTGATAATTTGCGAGGAGAAATGCGCGGCACTCGCTCGTATAGTGTTTATAAAATGTACGGGGACTCGAAAATGGCCCTGCTGATGTTAACCATCAAAATGGCAGAAGAACTTAAAAGCCAGGGAATCAAAGTCAATGCCCTTCAAATTAACCGTGTAAAACTATCAAAAGAGACGATTCATAAAATGAAGTCCTATTGGAGAATACTTGCCTGGACACAAAATCTCACTAATCCTTTACCATCGGGCATGGCCGATAATTACTTCCACATTTGCACCTCAGAAGAATTCAAGAATGTTACCGGCCAACTGATCAACCATAAGAGAGAGTTTGTTGAACCATCAACGTCCGAAAAAGGCTTCACACAAGTAAAGAATATACTTGGTTCAAGCAGATATCCTAGATATGCGACAAATCCTCAAAATGTGGAACAAATATGGAGCTTGAGCACCACGCTCACGGAAGAATAAAAATGGGGTTCATGCGTATCTTTTAGCATGAACCCTTCCTTTTATCCAGCCTTTTTTACAGACTTTATTAGAGCTTGAGACTTTAACTTATGAATATCCTCACGAATGAATAGAGAAAGAACGAGTGCAACTACAAATAATCCCGAAAAGAAGGATAAGCTCCCTGCATAACTTCCAGTCGTATCCTTAATCCAAGCGGCAAACAGTGGACCTGCTAAACCAGCAGCTGCCCATGCGGTTAAAATATACCCATGAATCGCACCTAACTGCTTTGTTCCAAACAGGTCGCCGATATAAGCAGGAATCGAAGCGAAGCCCCCACCATAACAAGTATAAACAACGATCAGCATACCCATAAACAACCATTGAATCGACACTTGTGGCAAGAAAAAGAAGATAACGATTTGCAGTACAAAAAAGGCGGTATACGTGTTAGGTCTCCCAATATAATCGGATAAAGAAGCCCAGCCAATTCGTCCGAGACCATTAAAGATTCCAATCGCACCAACTAACGCAGCCGCTGTGGCCATATCAATCCCAATTGCTTCCATCGCTAACGGCTTGGCCACTGCTAAAATCGCAATTCCACAGGTAATGTTAATGAATAACATGAACCATAAATACCAGAAGCGCTTGGTCTTAACAGCTTGATTCGCTGTTAATTGTGATAAATCCAACGTAGCCTTAGCTTTTCCAGTAGCAATCTTCTCTTTAAACCCCTCTGGCAACCAGCCTTCTTCTGGTTTTTCAAGATATAAAGAAGAGACCACCATGATGAGAAAATAAGAGATTCCTAGAATATAAAAGGTGTTAGCCACTCCAACAGAGGTGATTAATGAGTTCATGATCGGGCTAGCAATCGCTGCTGCAAAGCCAAATCCCATAATCGCTAATCCTGTTGCTAGACCTCTTCTATCAGGAAACCATTTTACGAGAGTGGATACAGGAGCAATATAACCAACTCCAAGCCCAATTCCTCCAAGAGCCCCATAAAAGAAGTACAATAAGAACTTGGATTCCATATCAACGGCAAACCCAGCCCCTGTCATCCCCATTCCGAAGAATACCGCTGCTAGTAGCCCAGCTTTTTTCGGTCCATATTTCTCCACAAAATGCCCTAAAAAGGCCGCTGATAATCCTAAAAATAAAATAGCAATACTAAAGGTTAAAGCCACTTCAGAATCAGACCAACCAAACATCTCTTTTAACGGCGCAGTAAAGTTACTCCATGCATACACGGAGCCAATCGAAATATGAATCCCCACTGCTGATAATGCGATCAACCACCTGTTCTTCCTCACTAACATCTCTCCTTATTAAATTCTAAAAACGTTATGAATGGATCATAACGGATTTTACTTATCTTAGTGTTACTGACGTTTTATTTTGGCAAGAAATTGTCAGAAGCATTTGTCCACAATCTGACGGAAATATTGACCGAAAGAAAGGGGAAGCCCACAACTTTCTTTAGCTTCCCCTTTATCTAAATATCAAC